>JBGSXT010000271.1:0-4266 GCA_041751295.1 Mariniblastus sp. | reverse complement strand
CTGAAAGAGCTACTGGATGACGAGGATCTGGAAGTCCGCTATCACGCCGCCGCGACGCTGCATTCCTGGAGCATTTCCAGTGACAGAATCCTCGAAATCCTGATCGATTCGCTGGACATGCAAAACTACCGGGCGGCGAGTGTTTATTCGTTGGTCACGGCCAAACAGGATCGTGAAAAAACGATTGATATGTTGTTGGAACGATTGAAAAAATCCCAACACAACGCTGGCGTCCACATCAACCTGATTTCACTGATGACGCCTGAATCCAATGCAACAATTGCTAAACTGATTCCATTCTACGACAGTGAAACGGTTTCCGTGCGGGCTGCCGTGATTGATGCGTTGGGAAGAATTGGACAGGAAAAAGCGGCTTCGATCGAGGTGTTGAAGCGGGCATTCGACGATCCTTCCGCCGATATTCGCCGGTTGGCTCTCGATGCTCTGGTTCGACTCGAACCTGATCGACTGTTGCTGAAACAGAGCCTGCTGCGATTGATCAGGGATCAGGACGAGCAAGTTGCACTGTCCGCGTCGGATGCATTTTCTTTTTTTGAAAGCAGTTTCGATCAGCTGCTGCCCGACATCGAAGCGATTCTGGACGGTGACAATGACCAGCACGTCATCGCGGCGCTGAATGGCTGTATGACTTCCGGACCGTTGGCCGTATCCGCCACGCCATCGATCATCCGCCGACTGCAACATGAAAACGCCGATGTTCGAATCCGGGCCTGTTGGGCACTTCATGAAGTCGCGCCTGATCCCGAAATTGCCATTGCAGCGCTCAATGAACTGTTGGCGGTCGAGACCGATCGTGAAGTCGTCGCTGCGGCGTTGAATACGCTCAGTTTATTGAAACCGGCGGATGCTACCAGCCGCGAGCATTTTTTGGCAAACCTGAACGACTCCGACCCGCTCGTACGGCTCAGCTCGGTGATTGGTTTGGGGAACTATCAGGCACCGGATCTTGCCGGCCTGTTGCTGCGCGTCGCACCCGCCCCCTCCAATGCACGATCAAGCCAGTTAACCCAACTCGACCTGGCAATCGTCGAAGCGCTCGTCGCGGCTGGCGACGAAGGTGCGAAGACCGTTGCCCAATCATTGGAAGATACAGATCCAATCATCCGCAGCCGTGCTCTTCGCACCATCGGACAATCAGAAATCGTGGACGATGAGATTCGAGCACGAATTATGGCTGGCCTGGATTCGGACAATCTGCTGGTTCGATTGTCGGCAGCCGACGCGATCAGTCGTTTTTCCGAGATCGATCCGGCGACGCTTCGGAAAATTTTTGCGATCGCCAGCCTCAACGATCGTCAACAAACCATTCAGGTGCTTGAGTTACTGGCCGGGATGGGCGAAAAAGCATCGCCAATCATTCCCGATGTGGCCTCTTTGATGAATGGCGAGTTTCGAAATCGGTTCGCCAATGAGGCCAAAATGGCGATGTTGGCGCTTGGTCCTCACGCTGCAGTTGCTGTACCGCAATTGCTGGACGGACCATTGACGCTGCACAAGCTGGACTGCATCGCCGCCATTGGACCTGCCGCAGTAGCCGCAACCGAAAACCTCAAGTCCCACATTGAACAGGCGACGAAGAATCTTGAAACCGAACGCTCGTTGCAGTCCATCGCTTTGAATCGTCGCAATCGGTTGGCGGCAGCAATGGCGCTGTGGGCCGTCACTGGTGAAACTGGCCGGGCGACTAAAATGATTCGGGAGGAATTACAGACCGAATCGCAATCGCTTGCGCTGACTTCCGCTGCAAAAATGGCCAGCGCGGAAAATTCTCTGATCGCTGACGTGATTGCATTGTTGCCCGCGAAGGCCGCCATCAAGGCACTGGGCGATATTGGTGAGATCGCAAAACCGGCGGTCGAACGATTGCAATTGATCGCCAACCAAAATGATCCGGAACTTGCCTACCTGGCGAAAAAGGCGATTTGGCAAATCACCGACAACCCGCAGCTGGCCGTCGACATGATCGAAGCTATCTTGCATGAAAACCGCTTCGAATCAATCGATATTCGGATTGAAGATCGACAGCACGTCTGGGAGACGTTGCGGTACCTGGCCACACGGCAGGAATCCCATCCAGCGGCTAGACAATTGTTGCAAAAGATCGAACGGGGTCGATTCCCCGGATTGCGCGAATTCGTTCGGCAATTGCCCACCGAGTGAATTGAACCAATCCCTTGAACCAATCCCGAATTCGATCCGGAAATGAATCGACCAGTCACCATCCTCGGTATTGCGGGAGCATCGGGCGCGGGCAAGAGCCAGATTGCCTGTGAGTTGTATTCGCGATTGGTCGAAAACCTTTTTACCAATAGCGTTCAGATCATTCACGAAGACAGTTACTATCGTGATCAAAGCGAAATGGAATTCGAACAGCGAATACTGACCAATTACGATCACCCCGATGCATTCGAACACGAACTGCTGGTCAGACATCTGCAGAATTTCCGGGCTGGCGAGTCGTTAGACGTGCCGACCTACGATTACTCCGTTCACAACCGTCATGCCGCAACACAGAGAATCAGTCACGGGCAGATTCTGATCCTGGAAGGGATTCTGGTGCTGCACGACCCAGCCGTTCGCGAAATGCTCGACATTCGCGTTTATGTCGATGTCCCGCTGGACATCTGTCTGGTGCGAAGGGTTCGTCGCGATACCAAATTGCGGGAACGATCGGTTGAATCGATTCTGGAACAATTCGAGACAACCGTGCGACCAATGTATTTCCAATTCGTCGAGCCGACCAAACAACACGCCGACATCATCGTCCCGCGCGGCGGCGAAAACGAAGCCGCCATCCGCATGTTGCTCGATCACGTGCACGCGCGGCAGCGTTGAGGGGATGAAGCATCGTGCGGTCAGTTACTGTCGGACAGTCCCGTCGTCCAGCTGGAAACTTCTCACGATGACATTCGTATCAGGAAACATTCGGCCCCGGAATCGAAGTCCCTATCGATTGTGAAGGCTGAACGCGAGCCGGGCTAATGTCAGATCATAGTGCCAATCGAAAGGGCTATTTTCCCTTGTGTCCATTGCAGGCCGACAAAATCGCAAAACTACCGGCCCCGGTCCTGCCGACACCGGTTCCGCAGACGTGAGATTGATAGTGATTTCCAGATCGTCGTTGATCTGCCGATTCCCGGACTTCCCATCGATTGTCGCTGAAAAGACATCCTTTCTTGGGGGGTAATTGGATTAGTCAAAGCGAATCGAAAACTGCCGGCTGTTACGAATTGGACGATCGTGTGGAAATCAAAACCTGCCTGATAATCGCATTTCCCCTATTCCTAACCGACGAAATTTTGCCGGAGATGCGCGGTTCGTTATAATCCATTGAGCGATTCATTCAATTGCCGAATGTTGTCGACAATCACTCTACAGTCGCAATCCAAATTCCATCAGGGGAAAAGCAGTTATGCATGTTCATTTCAAATCATTAGCTGTTTCGGCCTTAAGCTTTGCCGTGGTGTTGATGCTGATTGATCAATCATCCGTTTTCGCGCAAACGGGTGGGCGGGGAGGCGGTGGAGGTGGAGGCGGCGGCGGTGGAATGTCTCGAGGTGGAGGCGGCGGCGGTGGAATGTCTCGAGGTGGAGGCGGCGGCGGTGGAATGTCTCGTGGTGGAGGCGGCGGCGGTGGAATGTCTCGTGGTGGAGGCGGCAGCAGCATGTCACGTGGAAGTGGCGGCGGTGGCATGTCGCGCAGTTCGGGTGGCGGTGGCGTATCGCGCGGCTCCGCCGGCAACATGTCGCGCAGTACTGGTGGCAGCAGCTTGTCTCGAAATGCCGGTGGCGGCAGCCCAGCTCGCAGTTTCGGTACACCAGGCAACGTGAATCGTAGTAACGCAGGCAGCAGCCTGTCCCGCAGTGCCGGTGGCAGTAGCCCATCTCGTAATTTCGGTACGCCGGGTAATGCGTCTCGCAATTCCGGCGGCAGTAACCTGTCACGTAACCCAGGATCGACACGCAGCCCGTCTGGCAATGTGTCCGGCAATAGCCCGTCGCGCAGTTTCAGCACGCCGGGTAATAATTCAACGACCGGAAATCGAACGCCAGGTAATATTTCACGCAAGGCAGGCAACAATCCAATTTCGCGAAGCGCTGGAAACGTTAACAGGTCGGGCAGCTTCGGAACGCCAGGCAGCATGTCACGCAATTCCGGCGGGAGTGGCAATTCACGCGGTGGACTGCCTAGTGGGATTTCCCACAGCAATAAAACGCGGGGAACAGCAGCCGGAAACAGTGCACC
>JBGSXT010000270.1:0-9709 GCA_041751295.1 Mariniblastus sp. | reverse complement strand
TAAATCCCGCTACATTTGGGCTGCAAGGCGAGCGGCAGTTTTCTGTTTACCAATAGAGCGAATTGCCAAATCGCTTATGTTTACCTGTAGAGCGAATTGCCAATTCGCTGATTCAACGCTGAGGCGAATTAGCAATTCGCCCTACAGGTATTGTCTTCTGCCGGACGCCTGAATGGTTGCAGCTGTAAATGCAGTTGTCTTGAGCTTTGGATTTGGCACAATGGGCTGTAAGAGGGAGTCTTTTTTCAGGGTTGGATCGACAGGAGTCTGGATATGGCGAGGACGAAGTCAGCTGCGGCGACCAAGAAACGGTCCGCCACTTCAAAAAAATCAGGCAAGAAATCAAACCCGGGCAACGTCAAGTCGACGACCAGGCCAACCGCCAAACCTGCCAAATCCCGCCAGCCAAAAATTCTGTCACGCGGTGGAAAACGAAAGATCGGAATCCGCGATCGGCTGGGGCAATTGACCTACCGGGGTGCCTGTCGGTTGATGGGGAATGAAGACGGGGAATCCCGCTTGCGG
This sequence comes from Mariniblastus sp., assembly GCA_041751295.1. GTDB lineage: Bacteria > Planctomycetota > Planctomycetia > Pirellulales > Pirellulaceae > Mariniblastus. The sequence continues at coordinate 9,184 of JBGSXT010000270.1, read as the reverse complement.
CAGGGAGGGAAATTTGAAATCAATCTGCCACGCGACGTTCGCTTTACGGGCGATACGCTGCGGGTCAACGTGCCCGATCCCGAAATCGGGCCAAACGAATTTGCTCAGGTCATTATTGTCGAAATGACCAATCAGGCCAAAGGACTGCACTTGACGTGTACGCGATGCCAGACTCGCTGTGAGCACATCGCTGCAGTGCTCGGCATGGTACTTGACGAAAAGTCGCAACTGGGTCTGGCCGCTCCTCCTGATCCGACCGAGCCAGTCGAGAATTTGACGGAAGATGAACTGGTCCGGCGCGCGTTTGCCGATCGCGAGGAACGCGCAGCGCACGAACCGATGCTGCTCAAATCCATGGATCGATCGACTCCCTGGACGGACTACACCGTGACCAGTCGGCAGTCGGGGAAAACCTGGCGGGTTTCACTGCGCGGCTTCGAGCCCGGTCAATCGTACTGCAGTTGCCCTGATTTTCGCACCAACCATCTGGGGACCTGCAAACATATCCTGTACACATGCCACAAAATCAAAAAACGTTTCCGCCAACCGGAACTGGAACGGCCCTACCAGCGCACGACGCTTTCGCTGCGCGTTGATTATGGTCCGACCATTGGATTGCAATTCAATCTGCCGAGCGAAGACGACGGTGAAATCCTGAACGTCGTCGGCAAATTCGGCAGCCAGTCGACCCAGAATGCTGAAGAAGTCGTCAATCGGATTGCCAGGTTGGAACGTGCCGGATACCCGGTCCACGTCTATCCGGATGCGGAGGAATTGATCGATCAGCGTTTGCAGCAGAATCGACTGTCACGATTTGCACAGCAGATTCGCGACAATCCGGCGGACCATCCGCTGCGACAACAGCTGCTGCAGGCGGAGTTGCTCCCCTATCAAATGGACGGCATCGCGTTTGCCGTCGGAACGGGGCGGGCTGTCCTTGCGGACGACATGGGGCTGGGCAAAACCATTCAAGGGATCGGGGTTGCGGAACTGCTGGCGCGACAGGTCGATATCAAACGGGTGCTGGTTGTTTGTCCGGCGTCGGTCAAGAGTCAATGGAGGGCCGAGATCAACTGCTTTTGTGATCGCACCAGCCAGGTGGTCTTGGGAAGCGCGCCCGAACGCGTGGCTCAATACAACAACGATTCGTTTTTCACGATCTGCAATTACGAACAAATCCTCCGCGACCACGCTTCGATCGATCGGGTCGCATGGGACTTGATCATTCTGGACGAAGGACAGCGTATTAAAAACTGGGAATCCAAAACATCCCGGTTGATTACGTCGCTCCGTTCCCGATTCGCGCTGGTACTGTCGGGAACGCCTCTGGAAAATCGCCTGGAAGAACTTTACACCGTTGCCGGATTTATTGACGCCTCGCGACTGGGTCCCGCCTATCGGTTTTTTCATCAGCATCGGGTTGTCGATGATCGGGGCAAAGTGCTGGCCTATCAGAATCTGGACCAGTTGCGGGAAACGCTCAAGCCGATTTTATTGCGGCGCACTCGCAGCTCGGTGATGCAGGATCTGCCTGAACGGACGACGGAAATTGTCCGTATTAGTCCGACTGCCGAACAGTTGGACATGAGTGAGGAGTACACCAGACGGGCTGCCCAGATTGCGTCCAAGAAATTCCTGACCGAAATGGACCTGTTGCGTTTGCAGAAGTATCTGCTGTGTGCCCGCATGGCCTGCGACAGTACGTTTCTGGTGGACAAGGAAGAACCGGGCTACAGCAGCAAACTGGAGCGGATCGAAGAGTTGCTGACTCAATTGTCCGGGGAGCCGGATCGCAAAATCATCATGTTCAGCGAATGGACCACGATGCTGAATCTGATCGAACCGATCCTGCATCGAATCGGCATCCAGTTCGTGCGACTCGATGGTCAGGTGCCTCAGAAGAAGCGTCAACAGATCGTACACCAGTTTCAAACCGACCCCGATTGCCGACTGATTCTGATGAGCAACGCCGGCGCGACCGGGTTGAATCTGCAGGCGGCCAACACGGTCATCAATGTCGATCTGCCGTGGAATCCGGCGATTCTGGAACAGCGAGTGGCCCGTGCCCATCGAATGGGACAGAAGAACCCGGTCGATGTCTATCTGCTTGTCACCGAACGCACGATCGAAGAACGGATGCTAGACACGCTGTCGGCAAAACACGATTTGGCGCTGGCGGCACTGGATGTCGATTCGGATTTGACGGTTGTCGAACTAACCAGTGGCATCGAGGAATTGAAGAAGCGATTGGAGACATTGCTGGGCAACAAACCGGCGACGCCGATCGATGCATCGATGCGGCAGGCGGTTGAGCAGGAGGCGATGCAAGCCGCCCAATCGTCTTCGGAACGGCGGGATAGAGTGGCTTCGGCTGGAGGGGAACTGCTGGGCGCGGCCTTGAATCTGGTAGGAGAGTTGGTCCATTCCGACATGCAGCCTGATGAACGAATGGTCGCTCAGATCGAACAGGGTTTGAACGATTGCGCCGAGACGTCGACCGACGGTCGTGTCTCGCTGCGATTCAACCTGCCCGACCGGAAAGCGCTGAACAGGCTGGCGGTCACCCTGGCGTCGTTACTGGTGGTCGAAGGACCTGAACTTAATTAAACTACGTTGCCTTTATCCAAGCCGCCCGAAATCCATCATTGTCCCAGTCTCTCGTTTCAGGGCGAATATGCAGACTTCCATTTTGAACCATTTTCCGCCGATGGGTATCTATGAAGTGCTGTTCGCATTTCTGGATTCGGCTGGCGTTTACATGGGGGAACCGGGAACGCATCCGTGGGCGCAAGGTTTTCCGTTGACAACGCAATTGCCCGGGGGACCGCAACTGCCCACCAGCGTCCAGTTTGACTGGTCAGATTTGAAGTACCCCTCCGCTGCGGGGACCATGCCACTGCTGAACGCGATTGCCGATTACTACAATGAATTTTATGACGCCGGCATCACGACCAGCAACGTTGCCGTTTTTGCAGGCGGTCGGCCGGGAATTTTTGCGACGGTCGCGTTTCTAACAGAAAACACGTCCGTTTTTGTGGAAGAGACGGAATACACGCCGTATTTCGACCTGTTCCGTTTGCTCAAACGGGATTACACGGTTATACCCAGCAATGAGGCCAATGCATTCCGACCGACGCTTCGCGATTACCAATCTGCGGTGCAAGGGCAGGGGAGTGGAATCGAAAACCAACAGGCGTTTTTCGTCAAAAGCAATCCGTGCAATCCGACGGGCATTGCCTGGACTGGCAGCACACTGAAAAAGTTTACTGATTTTGTGCAGCAAAATGGCTGTGGTGCGCTGATTGACGAAGCCTACGAATTTTTCCATTTGCCGGAGCCTGAGTCTGCGCTCAAACACATCGACGACATCAATCAGACCAATATTTTTGTGGTTGGTGCGGCGACGAAAGGATTGCAGGTGCCGGGCGCGCGAATCGGCTGGGTTGTTGCTTCCGAACAGAATATTGAAGTGTTTCGGAATTATTCGTCGATCGGCATGGGGGGCGTTTCCCGGTTGTCCCAGATCTGTGTCACTGAATTGATGCGATCCGACCGCGTGCGGCAGGCACGAGCGGCCGTTGGAAAGTTTTTCGGAGAGCAGCGGAACCGTTACCAGCCTGGCCTTGAGAGCCTTGGTATCAAGTTGTATACCGGAAATGGTGGCTTCTATCATTGGGGTCGATTGCCTGGCGATTTGAATTCCACAGAACTTAATAGACGGCTATTCCGGCACAAGGCGGCCATACTGCCGGGCACATTGTGCGACATGCTGCGTCGCGGTGATGACGGACCAAACGGACAAATGTTCCGATTTTCGTTTGGCCCTTTGTTGCCGGAAACGTTCGAAGAAAATCTGAACATACTCCGGCAATGCATTTGACGGAATGCGGAGTCGCGTTGTGGAAATCAATTCACTGATACTTTTGTTGAACCTGGTTTCCACCTGGTTTATGGTCGGACTGGTCTGGTTCGTGCAGATTGTCCACTACCCATTGTTTAGTCAAGTTGAACGGGAAAGGTTCATCGAATACCAACACCAGCACCAGAAATTGGCGACTTGGGTGGTTGGCCCGCCGATGCTGGTCGAGGCTTTGACGTCGATACTGTTGGTCTGGTTTCCGCCACCCGTGAACGGGGCGTTATTGTTGTTGGGTATCGGCCTGTTGTTCATTGTCTGGGTATCGACGGCTCTGTTACAGATTCCCTGCCACAGTGAATTGAATCGTGGATTCAATCCGAGAGTTCACCGACAGCTGGTGCTGACCAATTGGCTGCGAACCGTTTGCTGGAGTTTGCGGGGGGTGCTGGTCACCTGGTTCGTTGTCCAGACAATCAGTCATCCAGTTCAGTAATCTCGTGTGGATTGATTTTTACCGTTATCATGAAGAAAAAACTGCTGATCGTCGCCGTCCTGGCAATTTTCGGTTTGGCCATGTCGACAGAGTGGCGAAGCAGATTCAATTTCGTTCGGCAGCACGGATCGGCCATAGCGATCTGGGGGTCAATCGACGACGGATGGAAAAATTCTGTCGGCAATTGTCGGATCAGAAATAGTCTATTTGTCGGATTCCGACGTCGCGCTGTCGTTTTTCGGCTGCAGTTTTTTGGGCAATGGTTCGCCTTCCTTGACGAATTTCATCGATATCGAATTGACACAATGTCGCGTATTTTTTTCGGTGAGTTTTTCGCCGAAAAAGACATGGCCCAAATGCCCGCCACAGTTCTGGCAAAGGATTTCCGTCCGATAGCCGTCGGCGTCCGTTTCCCGTTGAACTGCGCCCTTGATTTCATCATCGAAACTGGGCCAGCCGCAACCGCTGTCGACTTTGTGGCTGCTGCGGTAAAGCGGTGCATTGCAACGGCGGCAAATGTAGGTGCCTTTGTCCTTGTTGTTGAGCAACGTGCCCGTGCCCGGTCGTTCGGTCCCTTTGTTCAGAATCACCCGTTCTTCATCGGGAGTGAGTTTGTTGAATGCCGCCATTGAACTGCCTTTAACGTCAGGAGCTTTGGGAATTTCCTGTGAGGTGGCAATCGTGCCGGCCAGTTTCTGGCAACTGGCCAACAACAGGATTGCGCCGCCAACACACGTCAGGACTAATAGTCTATTTTTCATGGTTTTAACTTTCTACGACCAGCCACCGGCATAACCTGCGGAAAACGCGCCGGCATCGCGTTCGATCATTTCGTACTTTCGTTTGGCGATTTGTCGAACATGCAATTGGTCATGGGCGACCCATGACACCAGCAAATCGCCGGCTCGAATGGGTCCCAGTTGAGGGTGATGATACATTTCAAACCAGTTGGGATGATCCAAGTTTCGCAACCACGCAACTGAATCCTGACGTGCTGCCACGAATTGTCTTACTGAATCCTGCAGATTCGAATCAATATAATTGCGTTCGATGGCCCAAATTTCCGGATTGATCGAGGGCCAGGCATCGCTGGGATTGTCCAAAGTCATCTTTATTCGCAAACGAAAGTCAGCGTGTTCTTCGTCCAGCAAATGCCGAACAATCTCAATGATCGACCAATTCTGACTGGGCGGCTTCCAACGGGCATCGTCCGCAGTAATATTTTCGAGAAAGATTGGAAGAAAGTTGCCGAAATTCTCGAGGGAAAGAAACAGCCGATCGGCATGCATTGGTGTGGATCCAGTTTTATTAGGCTTTGTCTCAAAAGGGGTCTGACCCTTTGGAGGTCAAGCGATTTATCAATGTTTTTGCTTTATCCGGAGAGGGTCAGACCCCTTTTGAGACAAGGCCGAGTTGTAGGTTTAGGTGATTTGATGGTGCGTCTCTGGGAAATTTTTTCGTGAGCCGAATTCTGGCTCAAAATAATCTATCGTCAACCGCATTTGCAAGCTCAACAGCATTTGCGTCGAAATCGAGTTGAATGGATAATCGTCGGCCACCAGGTTGACCTCCGTCGCAACCTGATTGGCGCATTCAAGGTAGTATTCAAGAATCGTCTTGCCCCTATAAGACATCTCGTCAGGAGAAGTTCGTTGGCGATTGAACCTGTGAAATCCATCTGGATGAACGGCGAACTGGTGCCGTGGAAATCGGCAACCGTCCACGTTCTGGCGCACGCATTACATTACGGCAGCAGCATTTTTGAGGGATTGCGGTGCTACGAGACACCGTCTGGCCCGGCAATTTTTCGGCTGAAAGCGCATATAAGGCGACTGTTCGATTCGGCGCGGGCTTATCGAATTCCGATCCCGTTTTCGCAGGACCAGATCAGCCAGGCCTGCCGCGACGTGATTGTGGACAACGATTTGAGCAGCGCGTACATTCGCCCGATCGTCTTTCGCGGAACCGGTTCTCTCGCTGTTCTGGCGCCCGAGGATATTTCGGTGGAAGTTGTGATTGCGGCGATCAAATGGGGATCCTTTTTGGGGGAAAACGCACTGACAAATGGCATTGACGTGTGCGTCAGCTCGTGGCATCGAACGACCAGCGCGTCCAACCCGATACTGTCGAAAGCGGGCGGCCATTATTTGAACTCGCAATTAATTGCCGAGGATGCCCGGCGCGGCGGATTTGCGGAGGCGGTTGTTGTCAATGCCGATGGCACGATCAGTGAAGGCTCGGCCGAAAACATTTTCATCGTCCGCGATGGAGTTTTGTACACTCCGCCCATAACCGCTTCCATCCTGTGTGGCATCACCCGCGACTCGGTCATGCAGTTAGCCCGGTGCTTGGACATTGAAGTTCGCGAACAATCGTTGCCTCGCGATTTTTTGTACCTGGCGGATGAAATGTTTCTGACGGGGACGGCCGCCGAGGTCACCCCGGTCAGTAGCGTCGACAGAATTGCCGTTGGAAGTGGCGAACCCGGACCGCTGACAAAGAAAATTCAACACGCATTCTTTGGATTGTTTTCCGGTGAAACCCACGACGAATGGAATTGGCTGGACGCCGTTCGCTGATGGATCCTCAAATCGCCAGGCCGAACCGCCTTCTTCCATCACTGTCAACCGCTCGGCATCTTGCGATTTTCGAATCATTATGGCATATTACCCGGTTTTTCCGCCCTCTACTTCAACGCAATCCTTTTGACAACAGCAGGTAACCCAATGGCACATGTTGAGTCCATTCGAAACGTCGTTCTCTGCGGGCATGGCTCATCCGGAAAAACATCGTTGGCAGACCGATTTCTGTCGATGACCGGCGCAGTCACTGGCAACCCGAATGTCGACGATGGGACCAGCATTTGCGATTTTGATCCAGAGGAAAAAAAACACCGGTACTCGATAGAAGCGTCGATCATCCACTTCACACACGACGGCAGGAATTTCAACGTCATCGATACGCCTGGATATCCGGACTTTATTGGCCAGGTGATTGGGCCGCTGCACGGCGTCGAAACGGCGGTTATTGTTGTGAACGCGTCATCTGGCATTGAAGTCAATACCCGGCGGGTGTTTGACGAGGCGGGCAAAGCCGGACTGGGTCGGATTATTGCGATCAACAAAATGGATTGCGACAACATCGATTTTGAGAAGCTCGTGTCCGGAATTCAGGCGATGTGGGGGAACCAGTGTGTGCTGCTGAACGTGCCGATTGGAACGGGAGCGGATTTCAAGGGGGTCGCCAGCACGTTGAAAGTTCCGGACGATACCACGGGCGCGGTGGTTGATCCGAAGGCAATCAGCGAACCGCTGATTGAATCGATTATCGAAGTTGACGATGCGGTCATGGAACGATATTTCGAGGGAACACCGCCGACAGACAAAGAGCTGAATGGTTTGATTGTTCGCGCCGTCCGGGAAGGGAGCCTGATTCCCATTGTCTGTTGCAGCGCCAGAACCCAAACAGGCCTGAAAGAATTGCTCGACGCCATTAACATGGCCGGATTATCGCCGTTAGATACTTGCGCGAAGGCAAAAAAAGATGGCGAAGTTGTTGAAGTCAAACCGGAAGCAGGCGGTCCACTGGTCGCTCGCGTTTTCAAGACCCGAATTGATCCGTTCGTACAGAAGCTGAATTTTATTCGTATTTTCTCTGGCAAGCTCAAACGGGATGACCATGTCGCCGCTTCGACCGCCAGAAAAGGGGTCAAGCTTGGACCGTTGTTGAAAGTTCAGGGTGAAACAACCGTTGCGGTCGATTCGGCAGGGCCAGGTGAAATCGTGGCCATTGCGAAAATGGACGAACTGCACACCGGTTCGGTTTTGGGTGATTTGCAAATGGAACCGTTCAAGTTCCCGACACCAATGGTTGGCTTGGCGGTGACGCCAAAGAGCCGCAATGATGAAACGAAACTATCGGGGGCGCTCAACAAGGTCGTCGAAGAAGACCCGACGTTTCACTTGCATCGGGATCAGCAAACCAAGGAACTCGTCGTCACCGGCATGAGCGAATTGCATCTGAATGTCATTCAGGAGCGTCTGATTCGGCGCGATCGGCTGGAAGTCGATACCAAACAGCCACGGATTGCCTTTCGCGAAACGATCCAGGCAAAAGCGGAAGGTGACTATCGGCACCGCAAACAGTCTGGCGGACGCGGACAATTTGGCGAGGTTCACATTCGCATGTTTCCGCTGCCTCGGGATATCAAGATCGAAGAATACGCGGTCAAATCAAACTTCCACGCGATCAAGGATTACCATTACGACGAAAAATCGAATGTCCTGTGGATTGATTCCGTGGTCGGTGGAGTCATTCCAGGCAATTTTATGCCCGCCATCGGTAAGGGATTTGCGGAACGAATTTCCAGCGGTGTGATCGCCGGTTATCCGGTTCAGGATGTGGGCGTTGAAGTCCATTTCGGGAAACATCATCCCGTCGACTCGAGCGAAGCGGCGTTCAAGACCGCAGCCCGGATGGCGTTCAAGAAAGTTTTTGAACAGGCCAAACCAAGTCTGCTGGAACCGATTGTGAAAATGAATATCACCATCCCGGAAGCCAATGTCGGCGATGTCTATAGTGACCTGTCGGGACGTGGAGGACGGGTTTCAGGCAGCGATTCCGCTGGCGGCATGTTCACCACGGTCCATTGCATCGTCCCCCTGCGGGAAGTCACGACCTACGCGCGGACGTTGAGCAGCATGACGGGTGGACTGGGCAGCTACACCATGGAGTTCAGCCATTACGATGTCATGCCAGCCAACGTCATGCACGACATCATTTCCAAAGCGACATTGCATGAAGATGAAGACGATTCCTGATGAATCGAAACC
>JBGSXT010000269.1:0-2906 GCA_041751295.1 Mariniblastus sp. | reverse complement strand
ACCGATCACCCCGCCTATTCGGCCGCAGAATGGTTCATCACGAACAAACCACCGGGCTGATCCTCAATCGTACTCATCCCATGCAAAACAGTCGGGCGATCATTTGCCAGGCATTGAAGGAGATCAGGCTGGTCGGCAGGTAGCCCCACTTGATCAGCAGAACATCCGATTCTGAAAAATTTGTGCCTCGTCGCAGCAACACCATCGCGACTCCGGCCCAAAAGGCGATAACAGCAACTGCCGCGCCTTTAAACAGGGTCCCGCCGTCAAGGACCATCGACGTGAAGATCAGAACAGGCAGCTGTTGAATCAGCGTAAATCGGATGGCATCGGAAATCGCACCGGCATTTGATGCATCGCGCGGATCATCTGTTCTGGCGGTTAATCGAAAGCTGCGGTGTTTCGCTTGGGATAATAAACCCAAATCGGCAGTGTTCGGCGATTGATAGGGATTGTCGGACATAAAACGCTCATTCGCAGGCAATTAATTTTTGAAGGGGACGAGCTCAAGTCGGCATGTATATCATACAGTCCGCGCCGCAAGTTGCGAAATTGAAACGGGATGAAACGGGGAAAGGTAATTTCAATACAAAATTGGAGCCGTCCCCGTTTAGCCAAACCAGGTTTTCGAAAAGGGCTCGCCACAGAGATTATTGAGGACACAGAGCAATTGCGAGCGGTGAATTGACGGAGAAGATTAACCGTGCAAAATCGGGTTGAAAAGTGCGCTTGAAATCAACTTCAACCAAATTTGACTTTTTGATGGAATCAATCGACTCTTTCAGTGATCAATCGACTCTCGCTGTGATCTCTGCGCCCTCTGTGGCTTGTGATTAATGACAACATCTGACCGAATCGAGCGAACTCGCAAACCGTTGAAGTGCCCGCGCTGTGGCGGCAAGCCGGTAGCCACCATTCAGTATGGGATGCCGGAATTTTCCCCTGAACTGGAAAAGAAATTGAACGACGGAACGGTTCGGCTTGGAGGTTGCGTTATTACTGGCGACGACCCTGTATGGGCATGTACAGCCTGCGGCCAGCAGATCTACAGGAAAGTGGATTGACCCTCATTTCATATTCGCAGACCGCAGCGGCAATGAGCCTGTTTGACGGGTAAACACAGGCTGCATCCAATCGACCAACATCAGCGGTTCAGACATAGCCGTCCGCGGAACAGATTGAATTCGTTCGATGTCTATTGCGCGAATAAACCGGTCGCCGTTCGAGCACAGTCCACGCCTTGTGAGCTGACTGATTTCCCCAGTTCGCAGCATGTGTTGCCGGGGCCGAGGACCTCCAGTTGAGAATCGAGCGTCCCCCCGCTCGGGCGGAACCATTCTGGGCCGGAGCAGAACCATTCCACGTCGGGGCAGAACCATTCCAAGTCGAGGTAGAATCATCCAAGTCGATTTTAAATCTCTCCGACCGTCATTACTCCCCCATTCCGCAGCGGTCGTAGCGGTTGTACCGACTCAACGAATAACGCGAGCGGCAACTGAATATTCCGCCGAATCGAACCAATTTCCTCAATTGTTTCGGTATTTTATCCCCATCCGGTCAGAAGCCAAACTCAAACCCGTTCGCGACAGCGTTGCCGTATTCGAAGCAAACCAATCGCCCCGAACGACCGGAGCCTCGAGAACTCAAACAGCGACGCCACCGATACAATCCAATCGTGAAATCCAGTGATCTATTCCACCATGATCATGAAGTAGGCCGCAGCGGCCAACACCTTGCCGACAGGGCATTTGACGGCCCAGTTGGTTTAACACTACAATTTCGATTTACAGAGAATTCCATAATCATCTGAAAACATGGAATCGGCATCGGGTTTCATGTGAAGATTCGAGATGTTATTAAGATGCTTGAAGACGATGGCTGGTATCAAGCCCGAATGAGAGGCAGCCATCGCCAGTTCAAACATGTTACAAAGAAGGGCACCGTGACGGTTGCTGGCAAGTCGAGTGTTGATATCCCACCCGGCACGTTGAATAATATTTTGAAGCAAGCTGGTCTCAAAATTTGAGTGGTCGATGCAATACACCGTGATCGTTGAAAAAGGCTCAACCAGTTGGGGTGCATACGTTCCTGACCTGCCTGGTTGCATTGCCGCAGGCGAGAGTCGCGAGGAAGTGTTGGAGCTCATCCGAGAGGGGATTGAATTCCATATTGAAGGCCTTCGCGAAAGTGGCGAAGTTGTGCCTGAACCGCACTCTTTCAGCGAGCTGGTCGAAGTCGATGCAGCCTGACAAGGCGCTGCAGTCGACCCGCCAGATTCAGGCCGATCCGAAAGTTTCCGACGAAACGAAAGCGTTGATCCGCAACCGGCACGATTCCATCAACCGTAATCCACTCCCGTACATCAGCCCGGCCATGGTTCGAAGCGGTCCTGTGGGGATCTCGCATAGCACACTTCGGACTTCGTCAATCGACAGGACCACCGGCAGTCGTTCCGGCCGCTTGGCCCGAACTGCGTCGAACTTGATTTCGGATTTCAGAATGTGTTTGTACAGGAACAGAATCGCCGGCAGTGCCTGGTTTTGCGTGCTGGCGGCAACTTTGCGTTCCACCGCGAGCATGGTCAGGAATTCATTGATCTCGTCGTTGCCAAGTTCGCTGGGATGAACCCAGTCTCCCCGTTGTTCCTTGAAGTACCGCAGATAATCCAGTATCCAGCGAATGTATGACTCTTCCGTCCGAATCGACATGTGCCGCAATCGGATTTCGCGCCGCATTCACTCGACCAAGCCAGGTTGTTGGATATGTGTCATTTGATCATCACTTCTGTTCAATCCCATCGGCGAGACACCAAAATTCTTGTCAACCAACGAACGGGCTGCTAGGCCTCCATCGGGCTGCTAGGGCTCCGCTGGAATATCCAGCACGCAGGAATAAAACAATATCCA
>JBGSXT010000268.1:0-1570 GCA_041751295.1 Mariniblastus sp. | reverse complement strand
TTCTCGGTTGCGTGGGCGAACTGCTATGCGGATTCGGAAAACATTCGCATCTCGAACCTGTTCGATCGAATGGAAAACCTATCGGAACTGAGCGAGGTCGATTTCATTGATGTCTCGGATTCGATAGCATCCAATCGTAATGCCATCGTCAAGCAACTGCTGGATCAGATTGACAATGCCTTGAATCAATCCGATGTGTCCCACACTACAATTCAATTTGCATTGAAACGGGCAACGGATCTGTTGGCTTTCGGAAAAATTGCCGAGGCAACTGAAATTCGCAGCCGAATTGCCAATCGTTTGGGCGAACCGCCAATCCAAACCAGACAACAACTGGCAATTTTCAACACGCACGCTAAATTATTCGAGACGGAATTCAGCTTGAAAGGTCTAACGGATTTGAACAATGGTCCAGCTGCATTTCGGTTCGAAAATGCCGATTACAAATTGCTGTATGTTATTTCTCCCGTAAATTATGGAGAGGGCGTCCTGCAATTCAGGGAAGTACTGAAAACATTTCGGGATGCCATTTTGTTGTCCAGGATGGAATTGGCCATCATCTATGTTGATGACCCCAAAAATGAAAAGGCCCAAAACGACATCAGAATTCTCGGTGCCAAGGATACGCATTGGCAGGTCTGGTCCGTGAAACCGAAAACTGCGGACGGCCAGGCGTTCATGCAACAAATTCCCGGTCTCCGAACTCCATTCATGATCGTTGTCGGGCGGGATGGCAAAGTCACACACCTGGACCCGGATTTGACCACGCACCAAGAGTTGAAGTGATTTCAGCATTCGAGCTAGAATCGAACTTTCAGTAATGGCTGAGCCAGCAACGCCGCGATTATGGATACAGCGAAAAAGGTTACCCACCAGGGAAACTTGAATCCGAATATCGGCGTTTCCCGCAGCGGATAATGTACGACGGCCGCCCTGACTGGTAGCGGCTCTAAGGCCGGTTCTGCGGCGTGCCACGTCCGGTCCAGCCAACCGGTTCCCGGACGACGGCTGCCAGTTTCCCGCAGTCGGTTGCAGTCATCGGCTGCAATGATCTCTTTGTCGATTGTCGAATCGCCCAGCTGCCAACGGAGTTTCGATAACCCTGGTTCATGGGCTTCGACTCTCCAGAAAATCGCCTGCCCGTTATCATCCCGGAGCGGTTCCGTTTCGATGGTGAACCCGGAATCCGAACGCATCGTTGCGTCTCGATTTCGATCCCACGATTTCCCATCGATTTGCAACTCGACCAGGCACTCTTCACCGATTGCCAGAGGTCGATATTCAAATCTCAGAAACAGTTGCGACATGACAAAGTACAACGGGACAACCAGGAACATGACGGGGACGACCGAATACCAGAGTCGCAGCAGGATGTAATAAAATACGCAACCCAGGCTGAAGAACATTCCCCGCAAATCATCCTTGAACAGCTTGATGGCCAGAAAATGACCACGACTGCGGTCCAGCACGGCCGCCATCGCCGACTGATTGGACGTGTATTTGAACACCAGGGACATCAACAGCCCGACAACGGTACCGCACACCAGTAACAGGATCAGCGGATGATTCA
>JBGSXT010000267.1:0-2390 GCA_041751295.1 Mariniblastus sp. | reverse complement strand
GGCAAAGGGACCGTTCAACATGTCATTCCGATCGAGCGAAACACAAGTGCACTGAAATTGACGACCGCCAGTTATTGGCGTCCTAGTGGAATCAATATTGACCGTTTTGGAGAACAGGCCCGCACGACGGGAATCTGGGGTGTCCAACCTGACACCGGTATGAAAATCGAGTTGACGGAGAAAGAGATTTTCGAAAATCGGCGGCACCGTAGTCTGCTTGATTTACGGGGGCTGATTGATCCAGCAGAATGGATCGAACGCAATGGCCAGGAGTTGTCGAAAACGGTCGATGAGCCGTTGCAGCGGGCCATCGAAGTATTGATGGATGAATTGGAAAATCGTGTCGCGGCCTGATCCATTCCCAGTCGCGTTCAATGAAAGGATTTCAAATGGAGCAAAGTTCAAAGGATTTTTTTGCCAAATTGGTGGGAACGTCGGGAGTTTCCGGATTTGAGCAGCCGGTTCAGGAAGTTGTTCGCAAGTATGCAGCGACTTTTGCGGACGACATCACTACCGATCTGCATGGCAACGTGATTCTGAGCATCAATCCTGATGCCGAAGTGCGAGTCATGTACGCAGGACATTCCGATCAAATCGGCCTGATCATATCCCATATCGATGAAAATGGTTACGTCTACGTCCAGACGATTGGCGGCTGGGATCCACAGCAGCTGGTCGGTCAGCGGGTTTCTGTCTGGACCAGTTTTGGTCCCGTCAACGGCGTGATTTCAAGAAAGCCAATTCACCTGCTGGAAGAGTCCGAAAGGAAGGAAGTCGTCAAAATTGTTGACTTGTGGATCGATATCGGTGCCCAGAATCGGGAACAGGCACTCACCGTTGTTGCCATCGGCGATTCGGTAACGTTGCAATTGGGTTACCAGGAATTACAGAACAACCTCGTCAACGGGCCAGCCATGGACGACCGCTGTGGCGTGTGGGTTGCCGTGGAGGCTCTTCGGCGGGCAAAACAGATGGAGATCAGCTGCGGACTGTTTGTCGCCGCGACCGTTCAGGAAGAAATTGGCCTGCGAGGTGCCCGGACTGCGGCCTACAGTATCGATCCACATATCGGGATTGCTGTCGATGTGACTCACGCGTCCGACTGCCCAACCATCGATCAACGACAACAGGGCGAGATCAAACTCTCGGGCGGCCCGGTGATTGTCCGCGGCCCCAATGTCAATCCAAAAGTCGCCGAGCGATTGATGGAAATATCGACTGCGAATCATTTGCCCTTTCAAACGGCTGCGCTCGGTCGAGCAGCTCTCAACGATTCCAATGCTTTGCAGGTCAGTCGTGGCGGAGTGGCAACGGGAATTGTGGCGATTCCCAATCGCTATATGCACAGCAGCGTCGAGACGATCTCGCTGCTCGATATCAATCATGCCTCCCAATTGCTTGCGCATTTTGCCGCGTCGATCGGTTCGATCAAGGAATTCATACCGGGATTGTGATCGAGCGGCCTCATTTGTCTGAGCCAACGCGGTTCGAAACGATAGGATCGCTGAATGGTTGACTGATATCTTTCCTCAAAAAAATTGCGAAAAAATTGAATGGCGGAAACGATAGAAGATTTATCCGGGGCGAACGGTCGAAAGTCGCTATTGAAAGCCCGGTTTACGGAGATTGTTGCACTCAATTTCAAAATTGACCCCAAAATTCTTCTGGATCGAATTCCCGGCAAACTGGAACTCGATTACTTCGAAGGCGAGACTTACGTCAGCCTCGTGGCGATGGTGTTGCGACGGGTTCGCGTCTGGGGAATTCCGCTTCACGTCGTCGGCGGGTTCGGCGAATTCAATCTTCGGTATTATGTGCGCCGCAAGGACGTCGACGGTTTTCAACGCGGTGCCTGCTTCCTAAAAGATTATGTCTCCAGCAGCATGGCGGCATGGATTTTGGGTTCGCTGTTCCAAGCGGATTTCCGCCGCGTGAAAATGAGGTTTGACAACACCGGTTTTCGATCCAAAGAATCTTCAGTGCCGAAAGTCGATTACCGCTGGAAAGTGGACGACCATTGGAATCAAATCCGCGTACGGGGGCGAAAAAAAATGAAAAATACCGGCCCGGGAACAAAGGTCGGTTTCATACTCGAACATTCCAACGAGTACAGTTCACGAGGTGGCAAGACATTCGAATATCGGGCCAGTCGGCCTGCCTGGACAGTTTGGGATGCAGCCCAAGCCAACTTCAACTGCGATGTCAAACAACTGTTTGGCGAGGACTTCGTAAAACCGTTGGCCAAACGACCCGCCTCCGTGTTCATCTCGTCTGGCAGCGATGTCACCATTTTTCGGCCGATGGAGCTGACTTGAACCAGCGATAACGATTCTCTGTGTTCGGAAATGACTTGCGGCTTTGGGTCGATGGTTGGTCGAAGTTGCGGCATT
>JBGSXT010000266.1:0-4155 GCA_041751295.1 Mariniblastus sp. | reverse complement strand
CGGAAACGAAGTCCAAAGGTACCTCGTCAGTTTTTCCGAACCCTTCCTATTCAATACAGCCATCAGTTTCAGCAGCAGTCTGTTTTACTACCAACGCCAGTTTTTTGATTATGACGAAGAGCGGTTGGGTGGACGGTTTTCATTAGGATATCGTTTGACCCCCGATTTGTCTGTCAGTACGGGGCTGAGGTTAGAGAATGTCGATATTACCGATCCCCGCGTCAATACCTCGCCCGATCTGAATGCCGCCTTGGGAGAGTCTGATCTGTATGTGGGCAATGTCAGTCTGATTCGTGACACGCGAGATCACCCTTTTTTGCCGACCGAGGGCAATTTCATGTCGGCGACCTATTCGCAGGGTTTTGGCGAATTTGACTTCCCCCGCGGCGACATCGATTTTCGAACCTATCGATTGATGTACCAACGGCCGGACGGATCGGGTCGTCATACGCTCAGCTATGGAACCCGACTCGGATTCACGGGTGCCCAAACGCCACTCTATGAAAACTATTTCGCGGGCGGATTTTCCAGTTTGCGTGGATTTGATTTTCGGGGTGCTTCACCGTCCCAAGGGGGCGTGCGTGTCGGCGGCGAATTCCAATGGCTCAATTCGGTCGAATACCTGTTCCCGTTGACGGCAGACGACATGATCCGCGGCGTACTGTTCACCGACTTCGGCACCGTTGAAGAAAACATCGAGATCAATTCGGAAAACTATCGAGTTGCGCCCGGGTTCGGGTTCCGGGTGCATCTGCCCGCTGCTGGAATCGGCGCCCCGCTCGCATTCGATTTTGCCTTCCCGGTAGCGGAAGCCGAGGGCGACGATACAGAAGTCTTCAGCTTCTATATCGGTGCCACGCGGTAGCCGCGGCCAACCACCAAAGAATTCAGAGCGCCGGTCGTGACTTGGTCATTTAACGATGAGCCGCTTGCTCATACCGAAAAAGTAACCGTTCACGCCGCAGGGGTCTGACGCAGTTGTCGGCGATGAAAAGCCTGATCCTGCTCATCCACCCGGTCGCCGAAGAGTGGGTCTGCCCCCCCCTCTGAAGTGAGCCGCCAGCAAGCTACTGTGCAGTTTTACGAAAAAAACCAGACGCCCGCAGGGCGACTGGTTTTTGGATGATCATCTTTGGATGGATTGATATCAAGGCTGGCGCCCGATCATCAGGCGAATTCATCAAGCAATCGTTCGACTGCCAAATCGATTTTTTCGGCCGATTCGTAGCGTCCCGCAGCGATCTGCTCGCGAACATCTGCTACTCGCTCAGCGCGGATACCTGTGTTGGACTGGATGGCCTTGGCTTCCGCAGAAATGTCCAGCTGATCGACCGGAATCGTATTTCCAGGCGAAACGCTGGCGGTTTTGTTTTGAGTCTTCAGATTGATAGAGTTCGTGTTTTGAACCGTTGTTGTTCTTCGAATTTGCATTATTGTCTCCCCGGTTTCGGGTTGTGGCTGCCGGGATTCCAGCAGTCCATATTATAGTTGGCACAAATTGAAATTTTCATAACAACTCGGAGGTCGAACTTTAGCGGCCATGCACGCTACTTTTGGGCTGTGGCCGATTCTACAAGTTGATCATATCCATGACCGAATTGCTTCCGATGCGTTCCCAGTGTCTGCATTCCCTGTCGCTGTGGTGCCGTCCGTAACAAAATTGACTTTGCAAATTGAAAGCACTGTTTACATCGACGAAGGCAATCTGTGGACATTGGCCTGACTCATCGAAAAACCATTGTATCGTTCGTCGGCAAGTATTTGGAATTTGCCACATGTCGGGACCCGGGAAAGCTGGATTGCTGTTCCTGTTGGGTGCCTGTCGCGATTCCGCAGTCCGACCCGGATTCAATGGACCAATCAACAGGTCTTGTCATTCAGCTGAAAATCATCTGATAAAATTGACAGGACTTCATTGACTGGACCCGTATTACGTGCCTCGCCCGCGCATGGTTCTGAAAATGTTCCATTTGCGCAGCGAATACCGGACTTCCAGCATGCACGCAGTTTGAGGCTACGGGAGTATAGATAAATTGCGTCCGATTGGGCAATATCAGACTCAGCTGCGACCGGCAAATTCGCTAGCTTTGAACAAGTTATTGCATCCATCCGTCTAGTTGATAGCGATCGGGAACTGATTCGCATCAGTCCGGCAGGGATGGCATTCGCACCACCAATCAACGGCAATCCATCATGAAGCTGCGCAAAATCCAACCCCCTAAAATCAATTTGTATGTTCCAGTCGGAGCGGTTCCGCTGACGATGGACATGCAGAAGTTTTTCGAGTTCAGCTTTTGGATCGCCGAAGAGTTGCTCGATCTCGAGGCCGAGTTCGCCCATTGGCAAACGCCAGCATCGACTCGCGTCGCGCCGTTCTTTCAGACGCAAATAGCAGATGGCAAATAGCTACGGTTCGAGTAATTTTTTTAAAGCCGGCGAATTGCCGTACGAGCGATTCAGCCTGGTCAGGAATGTTTAAAGAAAGACAATGCCAGATCGGCGACGTCGTCTTCTACGAGCATAATGGCCGTATCGCCACCCTGGACCCGGTCCGTTCCGCCTGGCACACGTACATTTTCCTGGCTGCCGATCGCCGCGACCAGACAGCGTTCAGGCAAACCAATATCCGCCAGCGTCCCCTGCGTGATTGGGCTATCGGGAATCACATCGATCTCGATGATATTGATCAATCCACCGGGCAATTTTGCCCGCGAAATGATTGCGCCTTCCGTTAGAAAGGCCAAAACCTGCCGGGCCATCACGCTGCGCTGGGTCACCGCCAGATCAATCCCCAGCCTGGTGGTGATGATCGAATAATCCGTGCGATCGATAACGGTCAGCACCTGGCCCGCGCCCAAATCCTTGGCTTCGACCGCCATCATCATGTTGTCTTCATCGTCGCCGGTACAGGCAACGAAGACCTCGGCATTGCCAACGCGTTCTTCTTCCAGATTTTCCCGTTGTATCGCATCGCAGTTCACAACCGACGTATTGTCCAGGATTTTGGCCAGTTGGTTGCAACGTTCGGCGTCGGATTCCATCAGGGTCAACAGGTAACCTTCCTGTTCCAACATTTGCGCCAGATGCAATCCCGTTTCTCCGCCCCCCGCGATGACGATTCGTTTTTTCGAAACGGACGAGGCTTTGAACAGGGACATGACCCTTTTCATCTCATCATGGCGGCTGAAAATGGTCACGCGATCTCCAATTTGCAATTGATCGTCGGCACCGGCAATCCACATCCGCTTGTTGCGCTGAATGGTGGCCAACCGAACGCCGCTGGGGAGTCCCAAATTGCGAATTTTCGCTTTTGTCATTCGCCCTTCCTGGTAGACGACAAATTCCCGGACTTCCATTCCGCCACGGGCGTATTGTTCCACGATCACGGAGCTTGGATCCCGAATTCCCCGAGCCAATTCCATGGCGGCGAGATGTTCCAGGCTGAGCATCCGATCGATGCCGAAGTGAACCTGGTAGTCGAAGGTGCTGAGATCCCGAAACACCGGTGCGAAAACCCGGGCAATTGTGCGGCGGCAACCCATTGCCTTGGCAACGCTGGCGGAAACGATATTCGTTTCGTCGTCACCCGTCACCGCCAGGCAAACGTCGGCGGTGACGATGCCGGCCTGAAATAGCACGGATGATTGGGATGCCGATCCGGTAATGACTCGGACATCAAATTGATCGTTGATCGCGGCCGTACATTTCGGATTGCGATCGACAACGGTAACGCTGTCCTCCCGCTGCGAAAGCAGATCTGCGATAGCGGTTCCAACGGTCCCGGCCCCCAGAATGACAATATTCATCGATTGTTCGAACGATGTAATGGAATACGCCAAAAAACAAGCGCCAGATAATAGCATCCAGCGCGTTGTAGTCACAGTATCGGCGTTTACTTGTCGATCGATTTCAACTGAAAGCCAAGAATGTGGTAACCGGTATCGTCGTTGGTGATGAATGCTCCGGACGGCGGGAAATAGTGCTTGATTTCGTCGAAATCGGGCAGCGGGTGGTTTTCCATGGCATCGCGAACTTTAGCCATAAACGGATTTTGTTCGGCCATTTCGTCGAGAAATTCTCCAGTGTCATCGGCCTTGGCCACTTCAAAAAACATGCGCATCGTTTCTTCGGGGCGGGAATAAATCACAGCGCCCG
>JBGSXT010000265.1:0-8623 GCA_041751295.1 Mariniblastus sp. | reverse complement strand
GACAGCCCCTGCGTCTGAGACTTTTTCAGCCTTTTGGGTAGTGTAAACAACACCTGATACCTGAACATCGCGACTGCTGTCGACAACTGGACCGGGTTTGGAAGTAAGTGACCCGACCATGAATCCAAAAATGAAAAATGTGGTTGCCACCAGCCCCAGCATCGCCGCCTGAAAATAGACGATCCATCGGGGAATCTGGACCATGTCGCTGAAATTTCGGGCCGCGACGGAACTGCTGCGTTCGTTGTTTGTTTGGTCCGATAATTTGTTTATTACCATAAAGCCCCGCAAAAATCAGGTAAACGCAAAATTGTATTCGAGGTTGGCATTGAACTATTGATTGATCGCGAAAAAATGTAAGTTGGGATGTGCGGGAGAAGGCGAAATTGACAGGTGTTGTGTGAAAATTACTGTAGTAGTCGGTTTGCTGTTTGTTTTGTCCCCCCGAATTTTCGCCCAGGATGTTCCCCAGGTCGTAACCTTGAAAAACGGAATCCAGTATTCCGGTCGAGTGGCCACGATTGCCAGTTTTCCCGCCGAGAACGTCAATCCCTGGAACAATGCCAATCAAATTGCTTTGGTCGATGATGGCCTGAGACGCCTGTTTTTCAATCGTAATTCGGCAGCAAACCTGGCACCGTTGGACGAAAATCATCCGATTGCCAACCCCACGGTTTTCGACATTCCGCAACGGGTTTACACCGGCGTCACCAAAGGATTCGGCAATCTCAGAATCGGACTCTTCGACGAACATGGCCATCGCAACGTGCAATCCACCACGACGGAAGGGACGTCCACGTTTGTCCAGGGGATCACCAGAATTACCCCCTGGTGGTGCGACGTCGAAACGTTGGCCAATTCGGATGGGGAAAAAATGCGGAATTGGTCGATGAAGATTTCCACCAGTTCCGTTCCTCCCGATGTCCTGCGTCATCTGTTGGAGAGTCAAATTCGCGATCGAAATAATCCGGCTGAATATCTGACGATCGTTGATTTCTTCAAAGAAAGCGACCAGTTCAAGGAAGCTTTGGACGAGCTGTCGTTTGTCGCTGAGCGATTTCCCGATATCGAGGATCAGATTCGCGAACAGCAGGACGCCATCCGACAGGCTCGTGCGCGGCAGTGGGTGCGGCAGGTCCGCAAGCGGATCGAAGTTGGGCAGCCGATTCTGGCTGGTTCCATGTTGAGTGCCTTTGATCGGGGGGGAATTGCCGGCGAAATTCTTGCGGAAATGGCCGATGTTCAAACCGAATTGGATAGTGCGGCCCCCAGAGTCGAAGCGGGTCGAAAAACAGTCGTTGATTTGATCGATAGTTTGCTCGGCGAAACGCCAGGAGAATCTCTGGAGCCCGATCAGATTCCAATGTTGCAGCGGTTCAAGCAGGAATTGGAATCGGAAATGAACGTGCAGAATGCACCACGCCTGGATGCCTTTACCCGCTTTGCCAGCGACCCGCAAATGTCAGCCTTGCAGAAACTGTCGCTGGCGATCAGCGGCTGGTTTCTGGGCAGTAACAACGCGACTGAAAATTTTGCGGTCTCCCAGTCCTTTTTCGCCGTTCGCGACCTGGTGATCGAATACTTGACGTCGGCAGATGCCGGCCGGCGTCGCCAGATTCTGGAAGACTTGGCAAAGTACGAGGGTGGCGAGCCCGTTTACCTGGCGGCGATGATTTCACTGCTGAAGCCGACTCATGCGCCGGATCTTACGAATCATGATGTCAGCCAGCCGTTGTCGTTCGAGTTTGAAATATCGGGTTCAAAAGCAGATAACGGGCCATTGGGATTCAGTTACCACGTGCAATTGCCACCTGAATACGATCCGTACCGCCGCTACCCCTGTATCTTCACGCTGCCCGGCGATAAAGATATTGAACAACAGTTGTTCCGCTGGTGTGGCCCTTTCAACGATAAGCTCGGCATTCGCCAAGGTCAGGCCATGGCCAACGGTTACATTGTGGTTTGCGTTGACTGGAAGCTACCGCAGCAATTCGCCTACGACTATACGGATCGCGAACATTTGGCGATCTTGACAGCGTATCGAAAAGTCATTCGACAGTTTTCGATCGATACGGATCGGGTTTATTTGACGGGCCATGGTTTTGGCGCGGATGCGGCTTACGACATCGGCATTTCTCATCCCGATCATTGGGCCGGAATCGTGGGAATCTCAGGAAAAATCGACCGCTATCCCGATCTGTATCGGGAACACAAACACGTCGGCCTGCCGATTTACAGTGTCGTTGGCGAAAAGGACCTCGATTCCAAACGGGCCAGTGAGGGTGCCTGGAATCGGTGGCTGCCGAGCCGCTCGTTCTTCGATTGCACGGTCGTTGAATACAAAGGTCGCAGCAACGAACCGTTTCTGGAAGAAATCGTGGAAATTTTTAAGTGGACCCAGGGACATCGCCGTCGACTGCCCGATCGTTCCGGTTTCGAATTGGAGTGCGATGTCCGACGCCCGTGGGACAACTATTTCTGGTTTTACGAACTGCACGGAATTCCATTGGACAAAGTGGTTTGGCCCTATTTCTATGGTCGCAGCCATCCCAGCCCAGTGACAATGATAGGCAAACTCAAACCAAACCAGGTGAATTCGTTTTTTATCGGTCCCCCCAACCAGGGATCGGGCGCGACCGTCTGGCTTTCGCCCGATTATGTGGATTTCAATCAGCCGATTGTGATCAGTGGCCGAGGCGATTTCAAAGATTTTGTTTCGCCGTCAAGAATGGTTCTGCTGGAGGATGTTCGTGGTCGTGGTGATCGACAGCATCCCTATTGGGCTAACGTTCATTGCCGAGGCAAAAAATGGGAACCCAACGTCGTTGAATGAACGGTTGATTTTGCAATCAGAGATTCGGCAGCGTTGCTATCGGCGCAAAACGGATTCGCGAACAATCAACTTCGTTTCAAATGTCGGAGCTTCGAACGATTTGTTTTCGAGAAGATGAACCATGGCAGTCGATCCGGCCAAGCCGAGCTCAAAAGCGGGTTGCTTGACCGTTGTCAGCGGCGGTGTCATGAACGCAGAATTCGGTTGATCGTCGAAACCGAGAATGGAAACATCTTCTGGCACTCGAATGCCGCGCCGGTACAACAGCAAGCGGGCTCCAAATGCCATTTCGTCATTACTTGAAAAGATGGCGCTGAATCGGGCGTTGCGGGCCAACAAGGACTCCGCCGCCAATACACCCGAAGGAGCCCGAAAGTCTCCTTCAATAAACAGGTTTTCTTTAAACCTGATTCCGGAATCTTTAAGCGCCGCATTAAAACCACTTTTTCGGCGAATGGCATCCTGGTGGGTCATGATCCCGGCAATGAACGCGATCTCCCTGTGTCCCAGGTCGATCAGGTATTTCGTGGCATCAAAAGCGCCCTGAAAGTTATCCACGAAGTAATTGCAATCGTTCCATTCAGGAATTTCTCTGGCGACGACCACGATCGGGGTCTCAACTCTGATTTTGTCGAGTTTTTTGACTGGCACGTTGCCACCGATCAAGATGATTCCATCGACTCGTCGCCCCAGTAGCGTGTGAATGGCTGCTTCTTCAGTTTGAGCGTCCCAACGTCCATCAATAAAAATCGGAGAATAGGCTGTTTTTCGAAGTCCATTGGTAACGCCCTCGGCAACCGAATCGTAGAAGGGACTGCCGATTTCATGCGTGACAACGCCGATGGCCAACGATTTTCCGCCGGCGAGACTTCGAGCCAATTGATTCGGTTTGAATTCAAGTTTGTCGATAGCCGCCAGAACCGCACGCCGCTTCTTTTCATTGACGAAGCGGCTATTGTTCAGGACTCGCGAAACGGTGCTCTTGCTGACTTTGGCTTTGGCAGCGATGTCTTTGATCGTCGGCTGTTTATTCTGCATGGAGGAAAGCGGTGGTTGACAGTACAAAAATGATGATTCTAGGGCATGTCGAGGCTGTCCATGTGTGCGTCATCGTCATGTTGAACAGGTCGACATGCCCCGCAGAGGAAAGTGAAAGCCGTTTTCCCGGTTTTTTCCACTTTTTAGTCTAATTTTTACGATTCTAATTTGACAATTCGCGCCACTATTTGCACAATAACGGTGGTCTATGAAACCGGTCCCAAGATTTTCTTCGTTCTTATTTCCAGTTGGAAAGGGCTTCCGATGCAAAAACAAAACCGTTCGCTGGTAACCTGGCGTGTTGCCTTCACCCTGGTCGAATTGCTGGTCGTCATTGCGATTATCGGAATCCTGATCGGGATGCTACTGCCTGCTGTGCAACAAGTTCGAGAAGCGGCTCGCCGAACTTCCTGTTTGAACAACCTCCGGCAAATTGGACTGGCCTGCCACAATTTTGAATCTTCTCAAAATGCTTTTCCATCAGCCGGCGGCGCCGTAACAGAGTTCCTGCTCAATGAGAATTTCGGATACGAAGGGGCCAGCTGGATGTACCAGATTCTGCCCTTTGTTGAACAACAGAATTTAGTCACTCTGCGAGAAGGCGGACTGCAGGGACCCGGTAGCAGTTTTCTGACAACGCGCACCTCCGAGTTCCCGGTGGGAGCCTACAACTGTCCTTCGCGATTTGGGCGGTTCGTGATTTTGGGAACAGACATTCTTGCTTTGGGCGATTATGCAGGCGTGATTGCCAACAAAAATTCCTATTTCAGTTCTACTGGGCAACCGTTGTCGTTTGAGTGGCGAACCAGCCAAAGCGATGGTAGCGGCGGTCCAGTGCAGCTCAATCCCAACGAACCGGCAGTATTCTGGACGGGTATCCTGGCCAAAGGGGGGCAAGTCGATATTGATGCGTCACCGCCCCGAGTTCTCAAATTCCCGACAGTCGGCTTTCAGGACATTCTTGACGGCAGCTCAAACACAATTCTGGTGGCAGAAAAAGCAGTCAACGCGCAATTCTACACAATTACAGATATCTCGTTTTGGCCGTATTGGGAAATTTATGGCTACTACACGGGTGCCGATTGGCCTGTCATGCGACAGTTTGGTGCACCCATTCAGGGTGCCGGCCAACTCGTCATTCCGCCGGTCAACGACAACGAAACCAATCGCCCCAGTCCACCGCAGTTCAATGGTTCCACCGTCGAATTTGGGTTCGGATCGAATCATTCAGGCGTGTTCAACAACGTTTTTGGAGATGCCTCGACAACCACCATCTCCAACAACGCAGATTTACAACTGCTCGATCGACTTGGTCAGCGATCCGATGGTGAAGTAGCAGACCAAAGCAGTCTGTAAGGTGACGTTTGCTCTCAAGTCCAACAGACACAATTGACCCGGACGAAAAAATGAAGAATTCCAGGATTGCAGCGGCACTAACACTGTTTTTGTTAATACTGACGACATTCATGGTTGGTTGTTCTCGCAGTCGAACACCCGAAAGTGCGTTAGCTCAGGCCAACGAATCGAATATGCAACGTCTGGCCAATCTGTATTTGCGTTATCAATCGGAACACGGCTGGAAGGGACCTGAAAACGAACAGCAGTTTCGCGATTACATCGCAAATTCAGTTCCCGATTTTATCAAGGAGCGAATCGGCATTGCCAACATTGACGAGTTGTTTGTCAACGAACGCGATGGTCAGCCTTTCAAGATTCGATTTGAAATTCAGGGAAGTGCCAAAGGCTGTTCGGAACCAGCAATCTTTGAACAGACGGGAAGCGGCGGAAAGCGGATGGTGGCGTTTTTAAATATGTTTCAACGCCCCGTTGATGAAACAGAATACGAAGATTTGTGGAATGGCAAATTGGGACCTCCCCAATCGTGATCGTCTCATGCCACCACCCGCTGGACGACTCGCGGCGGTCAAGTTTTATCAACGGATTTCCCTCACGGGTCCTCAGCCTTAATGAAAGCAGTTGATGGAATCCGGTCCACGTCCATTTCAGTCGCTGATTGCTGCGCCCGGTGAAACGCCGGCTGCGTCCAATGAAAATTTGGCGTTCGATGCGGTCGCCGATATCACCGATCGCCAAATGCTGACAGTGGGTGAAAAAATTGGCTATGGGCTGGGTGATACCGCGTCCAATCTTTATTGGAAGTTGTTCGAGAATTTCCAACTCTTCTTCTATACGGACGTGTTTGGAATCGGACCATCGGCGGCTGCCACGATGTTTCTGGTAACTAAAATCTGGGACGCCTTCAATGACCCCCTGATGGGTTTTCTGTCAGATCGAACGAGAACGGCCTGGGGGCGCTTTCGCCCGTACCTGCTGTGGATGGCGGTACCGTTTGCGGTCACTGGAATATTGACGTTTTATACGCCCGATCTCTCGTCGCAAGGCAAATTGATTTACGCCTACATTACTTACACGCTTGTGTTCATGGCTTACACGGCCATCAACATTCCGTACGGTGCGCTGATGGGAGTCATTTCTTCCAACTCGCTGGAACGGACCAGCGTGTCGACTTACCGTTTTGTGTTGGCTTTTCTGGGGGGCCTTGTTGTCCAGAAATTTACCGAGCCGCTGGTTGATTTTTTTGGAGGAACCAAAGCGGTCATGATCAACGGAGTCGAAACGTTGATCGTTGACAAACAGTCCGGGTTTTTCTGGACAGTCACGTGCTATGCCGTTGTGGCAGTGATTCTGTTTGTGATCACGTTTCTGACCACTCGCGAACGGGTGCAGCCGGAACAGGCTTGCAACACGCCGTTGCGCGATGACGTTCGCGACCTGTTAGGCAACCGGCCGTGGATCGTACTGCTGTTGGTCGGACTGTTTCAAATTCTGGCCGGTTGGACTCGCGGCAGCGCGATTTATTTTTACTTTACCTATTACGTCGGATCGCCGTTTGGAAATTTCCTGGTTGCTGCCACCGTTGCAGCGATCCTGGGCATGTTGCTAACCCGCCCGTTGACCGCCATTTTCGGTAAACGGCTGCTAATGATCATGATGAATATTGGCACGGCGATTCTGACGGCGGCCTTTTTCTTTCTGGATCAGGATCAAATGACAATGATGTACGTGCTGAATACGGCAGCCGCCTTTATCAGTGGTCCGGTGCCAGTTCTGCTGTGGGCGATGTATGCCGATGTGGCCGATTACTCGGAATGGAAAAACCACCGACGGGCAACCGGTCTGGTTTTTTCCGCTGCAACTTTTTCGCAGAAACTCGGAGGTGCCCTAGGCGCGGCAATTCCCGGCTGGACTCTAGCATTCTGTGCCTTCAAGGCAACTGTCAATGGAGTCCATCAACAGCAGAGCTCTGAAACCATCAGCGGCATTATTGCCATGATGAGCGTCATTCCGGCACTGTTTCTGTTTGCTGCCGCTGTCTGCCTGATCTTTTACAACATTCATGAAAAACAACTTGAACAGATCGAACAGGACCTGGCCGATCGCAAGCAAATTAAATCGATGGACCAACGGCCAAAATGAATAGAACCGATACTTTTTTCCCTGATTTTCTGCAGACTTCAAAACCAGCAGGCGAAACAGCCGGGCAGTGGATCGAGCTGGATGGTGAATCCTTTTTCAGGATTGCCAACTCGCATTTGATTCCCGAATTTTTCATTTGCATGACCAGTCCCAGCGATCATTGGATGTTTGTCACGTCAGCAGGCGCATTGACGGCCGGTCGTGGCGATGCCAATCGCGCCCTGTTTCCCTATTATGCGGCCGACAAAATCATGGACTCACGCTGGGTGACCGGGCCGCGTACGATCGTGCGCGCCAACGCCAATCGTCAGTCTGTAGTTTGGCAGCCGTTCGTCGGCAGGATTGACGCCGGTTCCGATTGCATTCGCAATATCTACAAGAATCGACTGGGAAACAAATTGTGGCTGGAAGAAGTCAATTCGTCGCTGGATTTGGCCTTTCGATATCGCTGGACGTTCTCCCATCAGTCCGGTTTCATTCGAACTTCAAAAATCACCAACTTGGGCAGCCAGGCCCAACATCTGGAAATTGTCGCTGGCATCCAGAATATCATGCCCTACGGCCTCGACCAGAATTTTCAATTGCGATTCGGCAATCTGGCGGATGCCTACAAGAAAAACGAATTGATCGAACCGGGAGTTGGCATTTACTACCTGAGTTCGATTCCGACAGACCGCGCCGAACCGAGCGAAGGATTGCGGGCGACAGTGGTGTGGAATACGGCGATGCCAGACCGGATTCTGTTGAGTAATGAACAGCTGGAAAAATTCCTGTCAGGAGCTTCGATTGAAACCGAGCAGGATATGCGTGGCCGTCGCGGTGCATATCTGCTGAATTTCCAACTGGAACTCGCAGCAGGTTCGGAATCCGATTGGGAAATCGTTGCGGATATTGATCAGGATCAAACCGATGTCGCCAATCTGGTCGACAAGTTGACCCGTTCGGAAAACCGGGAACGGCTCGCGGCTGAAGTTGTCGAATGTGAACGCCGGTTGGATTCGTTGGTCGCCAAAGCAGATGGACTGCAATGGGGAGGCAATCGCGAACGAAACCAGCGTCACCTGTCCAACGTCCTGTTCAATATCATGCGTGGTGGGATTCCCCTCGACGATTATTCGATTGATAGCGTCGACTTCCAACAACACGTCCGGCTAATCAATCAGCAAGTCGCGAGTCTGCATAGTGAATTCCTGAGCCGGTTGCCAGCAGTGCCCCCCAGCAGGGTCCGCGTGCGCTGCGCATCCTCGCCAAGTC
>JBGSXT010000264.1:0-10059 GCA_041751295.1 Mariniblastus sp. | reverse complement strand
GTTGGGCAGCATAAATGCAGTTCGCAGTGGACCGCCGGTTGGAGGAACAATAGGGCTTCTCCGGCCCTTGTACGTGGTGTCTGCGGTTGTGGTTGTGTCTGGAGTCGAAACAAATTGGGGAATGGTAGTAATCGGAATTGATTTGATCTGTTCGAGTATTTTTTGACCGTGGGCGTCGTCAACCGACGCGAAATCCCCAACCAGTACTGCGACTTCGCGCACCTTGTCGAGGTTGGCTGACTTCATTTGAACCGGGCGGAAGTTGCCTTCGGCGTCCGGCTCTTCCCAACCCAGGCCGGTGGTTGTTCCGGAATAATCAAAATCGTGACGATAAATATAGGTTTTCAGGCGATGTTGCTGCAGTTCAATGGCAAGTTGACGAGCCAATTGTTCGGAATCCTCGCCAGTAAACGACGAACACATGATCAGCCAGGGGCCATCTTTGATCGACAGCTGCCGATTCGAGGACGCGTTAGATTCCTGGTCGCCAGAACTGTTTTTGCGAAACGGCAATCGCAACTGGGAAACGCCAGAACTGGCAAAGGCAAATAAGGCGACCAGAAAAATAATCGCCGCATTTTTTCGTTTTGAAATCACCGTACACTCCCTAACCAAACGATTGCTGCCTTGCATTTCCACCGGATAGTACGTCTGACGCCGGCTCGCAGGTTTCAAATCGAGCGGGACATTATCAAAAGTGGCCTGAGGAAACCACACCGAAAAGCCATTCCGTCGAAAAAATCGCGAATTCAGCAGTTGGCATTTCGTTTGTGGTCTGGAGAATCAATTTGCAGTCGGTATGATTTGGTTTGATGGCAGTTTTCTTTGTATTGCCAGCAAAGGAGCTTAACCTACCTCTGATTTTCCAAACGGCAAATTGGGAAATCCCAGGTTCCAGGAGTCTTGAATGCAATACAGTTTCCGATTGGCTGAATTATTAGGGCATATACCCGACCCGAAACGGCGGCCGGGAACGATCAAGGCGATCGTGGAATACACGGGTTTGGACCGGCATCAGGTCGCTGCTCTGCTGAAAAACGAAGTCAAATACATTCCCCTGAAAGCACTTTCGCGGCTGTGCGATTATCTGATCGAAAACGGGCATGCGATGGCGGACCAGCTTCCCGGCTGTTTATTCAGCGTGGAACCGGAGAATTTCTGGGAACTGCTGGCACGCCGCCGGAAATTGGAGCTGTGCGTCGGCGTCCGACGCGACATTTCCGAAAACGTCGCGGAACGGTCGGACGTCTCGTTCATCGTCGCCGCCGATTCGGTGTTATTAGGCGAATTGCTCAATGGCGTGACGACCTTGGGCGGAACAGCCAAACTGAAAAAGAAAACAGAGAACGGTGTCGCATTAACCGCCGACGCCGAGATACCGCAGCCGGAACATCTGAAACAGTCGCTGGTTTGGAGTCCCGGTCAGGCTTCCAGTGAAGAAGTTCGGCAACGCGCCGAATCGGTTTACGAGGATTTTTCGGAATCGAAAGGGGACAAGGCATTCGTCGGGATCGGCAGCCCGAAAAGTAATCCGACCGTCGAAATCATTCTGGCCAGGGCCTTCAATTGTGATCCGTTTGTCTCCCAGGATCACGTGGAAAATCCTGCGGATCGCGCGCTGCCGTTCTTTCTGAGATATCGGGATCGCGATCCACATCCGGAATCTTGCGTCGGCGGAATGAAGCTCGGCAAATCATCCAACGCCCAGGCTGCCGGGATTTATTTTGAGCAGGCAGATGGTCAATGGGAGCAGTGTACGGCGGACAAAGCCAGCGAAGAAGTCGGGTTCGTGTTCTATATTCATCGTGAATCACAAGGTCGTTTGGAGATGGTTTTAGGTGGATTTTCCGGACGGGCGACTCGATTGCTGGCGCGTTCACTGGCAGCCCGTGCGGAGGATTTCTGGCCGCCGCAATATGAGCTGCAAGGCATCCAGATCGGCGCCTTTATCGTGCAGTATGAATTGCCACCAGCCAACACGGAAACCGATATTCTGCGCATCGGACTGGTGGCTGAATCGAAAGTGACTCCCATTCCTGTGGAAGCGATTGCAAGACGATTGTAGAACGTCGGACCCTATTTTGCAAACAATCGGTTTGAACCAATCCTCTGGCGCGACTGCTTACACTTTGTCCGCCAGCAAATTCGGAATTTGGCGGTAAACCGCCACCGATTTTTCAAACAACGATCGGATAAGTGAAACCGTTGTGTTGAACCGTCGGTGCTTCGCCGATACCACCTATTATTCAAATGCATGGATTCGCATTACCCCTCGGCGATGATCGAGGGACCTACTCCCAAGGGGGCATTGTGTCGGGCGACATCAACATATTGGCTTTGGCTAAGGGCGCGGAACGCTACATTTTTTTGTACGACGAAAAGTCACGAAATGAAACGTTGCGCATTCTGGGACGTTATGCCTCCAACTCCGAACTAAGCTTTTCGTGGTACGATGCCGCAGTCATGAGCCAAAAAGTTCGAAAGAATACCTCGAAAGCGGAACTGCCGGAGATGGCTGCCAGCATCGGTCGATTCCAGGTGTCCACGGTCGAAGACCTGTTTACCGGCGAAGAGCCCATTTCCTGATTCCGCCAGCAGTCTGACTGCAACGGAACCGTCCGGAATTCTGACAGCGTTCAAATAGTGGCAGCATGCGTAACGCGACCCAACGATTCCTGCGTTACCTGAAAATCGAGCGCAATTGCTCGGACCTGACCATCAAGTCGTACGGTGAAGACCAAGCGATTCTGATCGAGTATCTGGAAGATCTGCGCGGCTGCTGCCCAGCCCCCAATGCCATCACGCCACTCGATCTGCGCAATTATGTTTCTGCGTTACACGATGCTGGCTATGCCAGAACCTCCGTCGCGCGCCGATTGGCATGCATGCGAAGTTTTTTTCGTTTTGCCCAACGGGAAGGTCTGTGTGATTCCAATCCAGCCAAACCATTGAGAAATCCCCGGCGTGAACGGAAGCTGCCCCATTTTCTCAGTGGCCGGGAGATTGGCAAATTGTTGCTGGCACCACCGGCTAACGAGATCGCCGGGATTCGCGATCGGGCGATATTGGAAACACTTTATTCGGCTGGACTGCGTGTCAGCGAAGTGGTGGGGATCAACCTGACTGACCTGGATTTGACCGACGGATTCGTGCGGGTTCGTGGCAAAGGAAAACGGGAACGGCTGGCACCACTTGGCTCGCACGCGATCACTGCCATTCGACGCTGGCAGAAAGTTCGGAAGCCCAACAGCAAAAATGGGCAAACGCTATTTCTGAACAAATTCGGTTCGCGCCTTTCAACTCGCGGTGTGGCCCGGCTGCTGGAGAAATACCTCAAATTGACCGGATTGGATTTACGGACTTCGCCGCATACGTTGAGGCACAGTTTCGCGACACATCTGCTTGATCGGGGGGCCGACATTCGCAGTGTTCAGGAACTGCTGGGGCATAAGAGTTTGGTGACGACTCAAATCTACACGCACGTCAGTACTGCAGGTCTGAGAAAAGCCTACGAACGTGCTCATCCTCGCGCGCGAAAAAACAAAAGCGCCTGATCAATTCGAGCCGTCAGCCCCGGCTGGCGAATCTTGACCAGCTGGACTTGGCGACTTCCCGTTCCGGATACCGTTGATCACGATCTGTTCGAGTTCCAGCTCCTGAGTACGAAAAGCCGTTTGAAAATCTGCATTGGTCATTTTGATCGTGCCATCGGGTCCGATCAGAAACAGGGCCGGAATGCTTCGGACTCCAAACTCGCTGACCATGTTGTGGTCCCAGGTTTCGGCGTACCCATGCCAACCTTTCACCTGACTCGTTTTGACATATTCCAATGCTTCGGCCCGATCGGAATCAATACAAACTGAAAGCAGTTGTAAATCATGTGGTTCCTGGGCGGCCGCAAACATCTTTTGAATGGATTTGGAGAATTCGAGGCTGGGCGGACTCTTCATCGACCAGAAACTGACAAGGACATGCTTTCCGGTCAGGAATTTCGAATCAATTTTTGCTTTGCCGTCAAACGTGACGATTTCAAATTCGGGCATTTTCTCGCCGGCCTGCAACAGTCGGGTGACGGTGACCCGCACCGGGTCAAGCAGGACTTCGTCGACATCGTCGCCGATCTCAATTTGACCGAATACTTCGAAGACGTAATTCTTTTCTGCAACCTTGTTTTCCAACCGTCCTCGCAATCCGTAGCTTCCACGGGGAACATCGTATACGACAAAGCTGCCGTCATTGTCCAGTTGCAATTCGAATTGAGGTGCCGCTTCCAGAAGTTTTTTTCGTTGTTCTACGAAGGCTTTCCCGTCTTCACCAGCTTCAAACTCCTTGATCCACTGCTGGCGCTCATCAACCTTCATGTCCGGCCAGTTTGCCGGAAAGGGTGGCGGCGGCAATTCCACTCGCTGATGCAGCGTGGTTTTCAGCGATTCGAGGTCGACCTCAAAATCCTGAACGTCATGCTGAACCAAGCGCCCTTTGACGGTTACTACGGATTTGTCACTATCGTCCTGGACAAGCAGGCAAGCAGACGGAATCGCCAGGAAAACCTTCAGGAAATTGAATACAAAATTCATGGGTTCCACCGTGTCGTTATTTATCTTACTGAAAATCAGAATTATCAGAATGACCAATTGTAGGTCATTCCACAGAAAGTATCAGGGCATTTTTGGAACGGCACAATCTCAACGCAGAAAGGTATAAGGAAGGTACCAGTTGCGTTGGATTTCCGTCGAATTACGGCGTTTGCTGCAACCGTTGTTCTGTGTGAATTTGGATGGATTTCGACCTGTTGTCGGTAATCCCTAACCGCCTTAGACTTTCGGGTTTCGGATGCAGGCTGGCCAGCAGTCGGCGGCCTGTGCGGGCGTTGTTCGACCCATTTCAATCACCAGGAAGGATTTCCAAGTGCCAGGAAGATGCGTAGTTGGTCTCCAATGGGGAGACGAAGCAAAAGGCAAACTGGTCGACTGGTTGACCGTGGGCATGGACATAGTCGTCCGGTATCAGGGGGGCGCCAACGCCGGCCACACAGTGGTTGTCGGCAATGAAGTCTATAAGCTGCACCATATCCCTAGCGGCATCCTGAATGCCGATGTGGTCAACTTGGTCACGGCAGGAGTGGTCATCCATCCCGAAACGATCCTGCGCGAGATGGATTCGCTGACCAGCCGAGGCATAGTTCTGGACCAGAGACTGTGGCTGTCGCAACGGGCCCATGTCGTCATGCCCTGGCATATTCTGGAGGACGAAATCTGGAACGCAGCGGTTTCCGGCGAAGACAATATTGGAACGACGTTGCGAGGTATTGGTCCTTGCTATCGAGATAAAGTCGGTCGCAGCTACGCCGTTCGATTGGGCGATATTCTGGAACCGGACTTTCGGGATCGCGTCAGGAAAATTGTCGAAGCCAAAACGGGTATCCTGTCGGCAGCATCGCTCGGCAAGGAATGTCAGCTGGATGCCGAAAAGATAGCCGACGAATTCTCGTTGTATGCGTCCCGATTGGAACCGTTTATCGCTGACACGACTTCGATGTTGCTCGACGCCGTAGAACAGAACCGGGAGCTGCTGTTCGAAGGAGCCCAGGGTTCGCTGTTGGATATCGATCATGGGACGTTCCCTTTTGTTACCAGCAGCAACAGCTCCGGCGTTGGCGTTTCCGCTGGATCGGGCGTGCCGGGCAAGTGGATTGGAAAAATGATTGGCGTGTCAAAATCGTATTGTACGCGAGTCGGCGGTGGGCCTTTTCCAACCGAATTGAAAGATGATATCGGGCAGCACATCCGACACAAAGGAAACGAGTATGGGACCACCACAGGCCGGCCACGGCGTTGCGGCTGGTTTGATGCTGTCGCCGTTCGTTACACATGCCGGTTGAGCGGGATCGACTCGGTGGCGCTGACGATGTTGGACGTATTGAGCGAATTGCCCGAAATCGATGTCTGTACGGGTTACCATTTGGATGGACGAATGATCAATTATTTTCCCGGCAAAATCAGCGAACTGAAAAGAGTCCAGCCCGTTTATGAAACATTGCCCGGTTGGCAAACCGACATCACCGCCGCCCGGCTGGTTGGTGATTTGCCACCGCAGGCAATCGCCTACGCCAGTCGGTTACAGGAATTGATTGGAGCCCAGATTGAGTTCATTTCCGTGGGACCCGATCGTGCCCAAACCATTGTGGTGAAAGCTGGGCAGTCGCTTTCAGGTACCATTGCTGCGGCCACAGGATAAGTCAGGTCCCCGATATGAGCCATCCGAAAAATGCCGTCCCGAACCAGGCAGAACCGGTTGGGTTTGCGGAGAATTCCGCGCATGAATTCGACGTTCCGGTCCAGCGACGCCCGCGGCACATTGCCATTATCATGGATGGCAATGGCCGTTGGGCGGCAGCCCGCAACCAGCCTCGAATTGTCGGGCATCAAACGGGTGCGAAGTCGGTTCGAACGATTTCCGAAGAAGCTGCCCGATTGAGGATTGAACAACTCACCCTGTATTGTTTGTCGAGCGAAAACTGGAAGCGTCCGCAGGACGAATTGGATTTTCTGCTGCATCTGTTGCAACAGTATTTGATCGAGGAACGTTCGGCATTGGTGGAAAACAATATTCGACTGAAGATCATTGGCCGCCGCGAAAGGATTCCCGTCGATGTGCAATACGAAATGGACCGGACGGTTGCCTTGACACAGTCCAACAGTGGATTGTGCGTTTGCTTGGCGATCAATTATGGCGGTCGCGGCGAAATAGTGGATGCGGTTCGAAGAATCGCCCGCGAAGTCGTTGCTGGGGAACTACAGCCGGAAGAAATTGATGAATCCCTGTTCTCCAATCGATTGTATACAGCGGGCATGACCGATCCCGACCTGTTGATTCGGACTGCCGGTGAAATGCGGATCAGCAATTATCTGTTGTGGCAGATTAGTTATTCCGAACTCTGGGTGACGGAAAAATGCTGGCCGGAGTTCGGGATCCAGGAACTGCATCAGGCGATCCGCAACTTTGCCGCTCGTGACCGCCGTTACGGCGGACTGACTGATCAGCGAGGTGATGGAACGTGTTAAGTCGAAGGCTGGCATCGGCGGCAGTGATCATCACTGTTTTGATCGCACTGTTCGGTCTCGATTTCCAATGGGGCCGCGATGATTCGTTCGGGCGGCCGGGCCTGATTCTATCGGCGATTGCCGTCGCAGTGGCGATCCTGGCGGCCAAAGAACTTGTTGCGTTGTTGCACAAGTCTAATCCGCGGCTGTCGTCGGTGACAACAACTTTGATTGCCGGTTTGGCCGTGGCGATTTGCTGCTTGCCCGTAATTTGGCGGGAGGATCCAGCGCCCGGCATGATCGGAACTTTTGGCTGGACGATGATCGCGTTGGCGTTCGCCATCGGTATCACATTTCTGTTTGAGATCGCGAGTTACTCGGGGGACCGTTCGGGGACGGCACGAATAGCCGCCTCAGTCCTGATTCATTCGTACCTGCTGCTGCTGTTCAGTTTTCTGGTCGCGCATCGACTGTTGCATCACAACAACTCGGCAGGTCTGATTGCCTTGCTGACTTTGATGACGACCGTCAAGATGTCTGACGCCTGTGCCTATTTTTTGGGGAAGGCGGTGGGCACCATCAAGCTGGCGCCGCGATTGAGTCCAGGCAAAACGGTTCAGGGGGCATTGGGAAGTATTGTCGGAGCATGGTTGGGCACACTGATCGTCGTGTATATCGTCGCGCCGCTGGTTTTTACTCACCGCCTGGAAGTGCCTGTCTGGTGGGTCCTGGTTTACGGTGTGGGTGTCGGCATCGCAGGCATCGTCGGCGACCTGGCCATTTCGCTACTCAAGCGGGACGCCGATTTGAAAGATTCGAGTTCTTGGCTGCCTGGTTTGGGAGGCGTCCTCGACGTCACCGATTCGCTGGCGCTGGCCGCTCCTGTTTCATATGTGTTCTGGGTGATGCTGGCGGCGGGTAATTGAGGAGTAGAAACGCGGATACTGTCCAATAGCACCTCCAATTTTCGTTTTTCGATGATTAGCCGTTTTTATCCTTCGAGCGGGTGATTCGTTGGGAAATCACCAATCATCCGCCGGATTACCGTTATAATCGGCGATAGCCGCTCGAATAGTGGACGGCGTTTCAGGGTCAGCTATAGTTAAGAGGTTGATTTCGATTTCTGAACCGGGTGCGGTGTACAACGCCATCGCCAATTAATGACCGAAGCGACAATTTCTTCTGTAGAGCCCGGGCTGGTTCTGCCTCTGTTTGGTGCTAAAGATCAACACTTGCGTCGGTTGCGTGAAAAATTTGGAGTTGAAATTACGCATCGCAGCGGGATCATTCGAGTAACGGGCGATGAACAGTCCGTCGCCAAGGCAACCGAGGCGATCGAGATTTTAACCGACATTGTCCGTCAACGCGGCAACCTCAGCCCCGATCTTTTTGACAAAACGATTGCCCACGTCAACGGTGAAGCTGCGCCGCCGGCCGCAAGACCGGCGATTGATGTGCTGGAGGTGGGCCGGGAGATTCGACCACGAACCGAGGGCCAATTGCGATACGTCAACGCGATTCGCGAGAACGACATTGTGTTTGCCATCGGTCCGGCGGGAACGGGCAAAACTTACCTTGCTGTCGCGATGGCTGTGGAAGCGCTCAAGCATCAGGAAATTCGAAAAATCGTGCTCGTTCGGCCGGCGGTTGAAGCGGGTGAGAGCCTGGGCTTTTTGCCGGGGGACCTGCAAGCCAAAATCAATCCCTACCTGCGGCCGCTGCTCGATGCCACGAACGAAATGATCGGCTTTGACCAGATGCAGCGGTTGATGGAACAGGATGTGATCGAAGTGGCTCCGTTGGCCTACATGCGGGGACGAACATTGAACGAATCATTTATTATTTTGGATGAGGCCCAGAATACGACCATGGCACAAATGAAAATGTTTTTGACGCGGATGGGAAATGATTCGAAGATCGTGGTCTCCGGCGATCCAACGCAAACCGATCTGCCTTCCAAAACCACCAGCGGCTTGAAAGATGCATTGCAGCGATTAATGTCCATCGAAGGCATCGGGCTGGTGCGGTTGAATCAGTCGGATATCGTTCGACATCGGCTCGTGCAAAAAATTGTTGAAGCTTATGAAACGCGGACGCCACCGACCAGCGATCAGGACGGCATTGTAACTTTCCCGATCGCGGAATCCCGGGAGTAAACCTTCGATTTTCCCAAAAATCGAGCCTGAACAATGTCCCAAGCAACCATTCGTGGACGATGGATTCCGCCGGCTCCCAAGGCACCGTTGAAGGGTGCAATCGAATTCTTCAGTCGCTCCGGCGTTTGGCTCAGGATTGGCCTGTTTCTGCTCGCGACCACGATGCTGTACATCATCATGTACGGTTGGATTCCTTCGTTTCCCTACCGAACTCGACTGGCCCCCCTGCGCAATCTGCATGCCAGAACTTCCTTCCTGGCGATTGACAGTGATGCCACCGCATCCGCGCGAACCCAGGCACGCGAGAAATTCGCCAATTATTATCGAAACAAGCCCCGGCCGCTCGATGAAGTTCGGCAGGCGCTGGTCGATGAGTTGTTTCAGATCAAACAGAAGTCGTACGCGGAACTGAAAAAAAACAATCTCTGGTCACGATTCCTGACGATCGATCCGGAAACCAGTCAGCCCATTGCGGGCTCCGACAGTCAGAAAGAATTCGAGAGATTCAAGACTGCATTGGCTCGGGATGAGACGTTGTCGACGGTCGCCCGGTCGGTGGAAAATACATTCGTCTCGCTGCGGCGTTCCGGATTGCTGCGCAATCTGGAACACGAACTGGGCGACGGCAGCATGCGGGAAATCCAGGTCTACCTGAGCGATATCGATGACGCGATCCGCGTTGACGTTTCCGATGTGCGTTTAGCGGAAGCACTCGACCGTTTGAAGATCGATCTGGCGCAGGAGTTCGGCAACCATCCTCAAACCATTGGCGAGCCTGCCGTCGTTGCGGAACGCATTTTCAACTGGTTGAAGCCCCGGCTTCCGATCACATTGGATTGGGACGAAGAGAATTCCAAAGG
>JBGSXT010000263.1:0-9829 GCA_041751295.1 Mariniblastus sp. | reverse complement strand
CCACACAACCTATCCGGCTGGAGACGTTCCCAGTTCCATAACAACGGGAGACTTCAATGGAGACGGCGTGACCGATCTGGCAACTGAGAACGAAGCTTCCGACGACGTGTCGGTGTTACTGGCCGTGGGTGACGGAACTTTCGCGCCCCAGACAACTTTTCAAGTTGACATGGAACCCCGGTCCGTAACCGCGGGAGACTTCAATGGGGACGGCATGACCGATCTGGCAACGGCAAACGTTGATTACGACAACGTGTCGGTGTTACTGAACATTGGTGGCGGAACTTTCTCTTACCATTCTAACCATAATGTCGGCGATAGTCCCCGGTCCATAACAACAGGAGACTTCAATGGGGACGGCGTGACCGATCTGGCAACGGCAAACGTCTTTTCCTACAACGTATCGGTGTTGCGGGGTGTGGGTAACGGAAATTTCCTTAACGACACAACCTGGCCGGTTGGCCCCTTTCCCAGATCCATAACAACGGGAGACTTCAATGGGGACGGCGTGACCGATCTGGCAACTGCGAACGTTTCTTCCGACGACGTGTCGGTCCTGCTGGGCGTGGGTGACGGAACTTTCGCGCCCCAGACAACCTATCCGGCTGGAAACGGTCCCAATGGCATAACAACGGGAGACTTCAATGGGGACGGCGTGACCGATCTGGCAACTGCGAACGTTTCTTCCGACAGCGTGTTGGTGTTACTGGGCGTGGGTGACGGAACTTTCGCGCCCCAGACAACCTATCCGGCTGGAGACGGTCCCAGTTCCATAACAACGGGAGACTTCAATGGAGACGGCATGACCGACCTGGCGACATCAAACGCAAATTCCAACAACATATCGGTACTGTTGAATCAATGTAGCAGCGACGTCTTGATCGGAGACATTAACCAGGATGGAGTCGTCAGCCTGCTCGACATTGCACCCTTCGTGGCCCTATTAGTCTCGGGCGAATTTCAAGTCGAGGCAGACATTAATGACGACGGCGTGGTTGACTTACTCGATATTGCCCCATTCGTGGATTTGCTGACCGGCGGATAGGTACTTGATTAGGCCTAATCCGGATCGTCAGCGTTTTATTCCTGCCGATGATGTTCTTTCCATCTTGAAACAGGCTCCTGATGCGGAATGGCGTTTGATTAACGCCCTTTGCCGGTTCGGCGGTTTGCGATGCCCCAGCGAATTGGCCGGTATGGTTTGGCGTGACGTTGATTGGGACCGGAATACAATCCTGATTCGCAGCCCGAAGACTGAACACCACCAAGGCAAGGCTACCAGAACGATTCCAATTTTCTCGGAACTGCGGGAGCCATTACAGGATGGGCCTGGATTGGAAATTCAGAACGGATTGCGAACGAACATTATCTTCAAGTGACAGCCGATGATTTTGATCGTGCTGCAACAGAAAAAACACCTTCGATGCGCGCTACCAAAAGCGCTACCAGTAGGGCGCAGAATGGCTCTGCATCCGATACCCCGCGCAACAAAAAACCCGCAGAATCCTGCATTGAATTGCAGGAACATGCGGGCCAATGGGCGATGAGGGACTCGAACCCCCGACGTCTACCTTGTAAGGGTAGCGCTCTAGCCAACTGAGCTAATCGCCCTTTAAAACTCATTGTTAATGTAGAGTTTGTCGGATCGCATTGTCAATTGGCTTTTTTCGAATCGGATTTTTTGGTGATCTCGGCTATCTGCCCCGTTTTGATCAACTCGTCGTAGATCAGTTCGCCATCTTGAGGCTTCAGCTGTTTGATTTTCTCCAATGCTTTGGTGAACTCCGGAATCATGGTGACTTTTTCATAGACTTTGCGGTCCGCACCGGTTTTCGATTTGAAGGTTGCAGAAATGTCATGTTGTTTCAGCTCTTTGGCGAATAATTTGCCGAATTCATTGCGTTCGGTTTTCGGTTTTTTGTCGACGTGACAGGCGTTGCAGGTGACCGTCATGTCGGGATACTTTTTGGAAATGGTATTCTTGAACGCCATATGGGCGTTGACGCTGGTGTTGGAATTGACCAGCAAAACCAATACAAAAAAAACAACAGCGATCCGCAACATGAATATCTCCGAACTGAATTGAAATTTGAAACCGGTTACACATACGTAAACCCGCCCCGTTGCCGGACATCAACAAGCAATTGGGCGACTGCGAATGACTGATTGTTCTCAAACACCATGGCGACGCAAGTCCCGATTTCCCAATCGATCAAAAATGGACAGGGAAACATCGAATTCGCGTCGGCCCTGATGGGTCTGATTATCGTGGCAGGCGTCTGGAATCAAACTGCATCAAATGACGATTGTCAATTTCGCTGGATGTGAAATTAAGGCAATAGCTGACCGGGTCATTGAGCGCTTCGGATTGGGCCTGTGAATCATCGGCCATAAAAATCCGACTGCAATGTTTGCAGCGGACTTGCTTGCCGAGGTAGTCCAATGCGATTTGTGATTTCCGTCCACAAGCGGGACACGGCCTGATAAAATAAGCAAAGCCCGTCATAACGCACCTCCTGTCGGTAAACAACGAAAGTCGCGTCCGGAATTGTAGTCGATTTCGGCCCGACAACGCAAGATTTGCGAAAATTTCAGCGGAATGGTGTGGCCGAATTGCTTTCGGTGTCTATTTCTTCGATGAAATCAGCATTCTTCGGTGGACCCGGGTCCGACGGCGGGACCGCCGTGTTGCGAAGAATGGGTTCGATATCGTTCGTCAGTTTCAACAGATTCGTTATGATATCGTAATGGGAAAATCGGCAGGATCGGGATGCAAAGACTTCGACTCGTCCGAATATTTTGCCGTCCACGATCAGGGGGACCTGTGCGTACCACTCGTCGTTTTCTGAATTGCGAATATCGGACCTTCGTCGTTTTGCATGAAAAGACTCATGCAGCCAGGGCAAGTTGATGTCAAAAATGATCTGGTCCAATTCGTGATCCTCGGAAAAATCACTGAGCTCCTTCCAAACCCCCGTCCAGTTGCAATTGCCTTGTAATTGAACTGTGTTCTGTTGAAACTCATCTTTCGTCGGTCGCCTGTTTCGGATCAATGACTTTCCAATGTTAATTGCCTTGTTGGACATCAGTTCAACTTCTGCCGAGCCAAAAATGCGACCAAATACCATGACGATCATGACAATCGCAATCGATACCAGTGCATATTCGGGTCGTTGGTACAGAAACGAAATCGTGCCGCCGACGGCCGTTGTCGCCGACAGGGCGGCGACCCACACCAGGCTGACTCGAGGTCCAAAGCCGCGTTTCATCATGCTGTGGTGCAAGTGTCCCCGATCGACTGAGTAAATACTGCGACCGGTCAATTTGCGCCTTACGATGGCCGCTGCTGTGTCAATAAACGGAACAGCAAGCAGCGCGATCGGAGCAAAAAAGGCATAAGCCGTTGCCTGTTTGAAGGCGCATCGAATCGAGATGGCGGCCAGGATGAATCCGATCAACATGCTGCCCGCGTCGCCCAGAAATACTCTGGCTGGCGGAAAGTTGTATCGCAAAAATCCCAACAGCGCTCCCGCCAGAGCCACCATCACCACCGCATCCAATATTCGACCACCGGGGTGATGGAATGCCATCACCGCCATTGCCAGACTCATGACAATTCCGATCGTCGATGCGAACCCATCTGCTCCATCGAGCAAATTGACGGAATTGACGACGGCCAGGCACCAGACAATGACCACCAGCATCGAGAACGTTCCGAATTCAATGTTCAGGCCAAAAATTGATATCGAATCGAAATTGAATCCAAACGCAACCAGAATCAGGATCGAAATGATCTGGCCCAGCAGCTTCTGGCGACCGCGCAATCCAATCGAATCGTCGACCACACCGACAAGTAACAGGAAGGCACTACCGATCAGCAATCCGATGAACTGGCTTTTGTCGCCCGGCTTCAGCAGAAAATCACTCGTGCCGAATTCGCTGATGTCAATCAGATAGACGCCAATGACGGTCAGTACCACCGACAGAAAAACTGCGATGCCTCCAATCAGCGGAATCGCGACAGAATGCAGCTTTCGGTTGTCATCCGGTTGATCCATCAGTCCCAGCGGTCGGGCCACATAACGTTGAAGCAATGGCACAAAAATCAATGCCAAAATACTCGCTACGATGAATGAACTGGCTGCTATGATCATGGGATTTTCCGGATGTTACAGTTCCGGCAATGTACGGCATCAAAATGCCTATTGTTCAGGCTGTCTCTGAAGGTCAAGCTTCGATTGTATACGGTCACGCATCTGGAGAAAGACTCGATTTTTCCCGTTGCTGCGGTACAGCTCGTCAGCATGTTCGAGCGCTTCCACGTACCGTTCCTGTGATTCGAGGACTTCGATCAGCTGGCGGCGAGCTTCCTGATCGGTGGGATTATTGGTAATGGCAGCTTTGAAATAGTCGATTGCTGCGTCGATGTCTCCCATCGCCAATTTGATCTTTCCCATCAAAACTCGGACGAACAATTCCGATTGGGAAACATCTTCCAGCAGAACTTCGGCTTTCTCCAGCGCTGTTTTCTGAATGTCCGACAGATCGGGGACATATTCTGTGGCAAAACTGTATATCATTCGCGGGTCGTTGGGCAGCATTTTCTCAAGGATCAGCTCGTAATCTGGTTCCACGCCTTCACGGTTCATCTGCTGATCGACAACCGACATCAGAAGTTTGAAATCGCCAGGCGCAAGTTCAAGGGAACGTTTCAAATGCGGTGCGGCCTGTTCAAATTCATTAGCCTGCAAATAGTAAACGGCGACCTGACGCAACAGATTGGCGTTGGATGGTGCCAATTCAATGCCGCGCTCCAGGTAGTCGCTGGCCGCATCGATATCGGCCAATATGCCTGCAATCTGACCAAGTACCACCTGCACTTCGGGTTGCAGCGGAGACAGCCGCAGGCTGGCTGCATACCAGGACTTCGCCCGCGTCAGATTGGTTTGCAGCGTGTCCAGATTCCGAAAAGCATTTTGCGACAAGGTCGACTGACTCTTCAGAAATTCCGAACGCTGTTGAACGTTTAACAGCATGGTTCGGTTCCAGAGTTGATCCATTTTTTCCGTTTCCGAATCGTCGACTCGAAATTGCTGCTGATAATAATCAAACAGCCCCAACTGGGCACGATGAAT
Source organism: Mariniblastus sp. (assembly GCA_041751295.1). Classification (GTDB taxonomy): domain Bacteria; phylum Planctomycetota; class Planctomycetia; order Pirellulales; family Pirellulaceae; genus Mariniblastus. Next base: position 4,694 of record JBGSXT010000263.1, on the reverse strand, counting down.
CCAGAGGCGTCCCAATTCGTTATAGGCAGCCACCGAGCGGGAATTGGCTACCAGCCTGGAATTTGCTGCGATGCGTTCGTTGACAGCCTCCAAGTCCATATTTTCGCGTGTCAGAACCTTTGCCGCCCGCAGGTCATCGATTCTCGATTTGCGGTTTAAATCCAGGCTGACTAGCGTTGTCGCAGCAAACACGACGACCAGCATCACCTGCACCAGTTGGTTGGGAAATTGCCCGCGCAGCCATGATTGCTGTTTCAAGCGGTGGGCAATTGAATGCGCAAAGCAGGCGACGACGCCGATCGTACAAGCCATCGCCAGGGTATTGGCTGGAATATAGAAACCAAAATCCAAAAACGATGCGACCGCTTGCGACCAAAGCAGAAAAACACCGACGATCCCAACGGAAACCGTCGCTGGCGATTGACCGATCCGCAACAGGAAATAGGAATAATGGAAAGCCATTGCCCAGGCCAACAAATAAATGATCAACCCCGGCCAGCCGGCTTCGATCAACGCCTGAAAGTATTGGTTCTCGGCGTATTCAAAGACTCGATTCTCGCTGTCCGTTCGATACAGACGGGAAACAGTTTCGTAAGTACCGAGTCCCGATCCCAATTTCCCCATCTCAAAAACGCTGGGCCAGGTGTCTGCCCACGTTTGAACTCGAGCGTTCCATTTCGTCGCCTGCTGCGTCGAATCAATTGATTCGAAACGCTTCATTATTTCTTCATTGAAACCCAGCCACACCGTCAAGGCGATAATGGCCGCTGTCAATGGTACCAATACAACGGTCAGGTTTTTGGGTCTCTTGGCTACCCCATATGACAGAATCGAAAGCAGCGTTGCCACCAACAGCCCCAGAATCGCACCTCGTGATTCAGTCGCCAACACGCCGGCAGCGATGAACACAATCGCAATCAGTGTCGCCAGTTTGACTGCCGTCAATTCGGAAATGAAATACAGCAGCTGCTGCGAAAACTGTCGCCAGAACGGAATCTCCTTGCTGACAATTGGCATTGGTCCCTGGTTCCGGCGAAATGATATCGCCAGATACATTAAACCGATCGAACAGGCGAGACAGATCAAAAGATACCCGGCGGCGTTATTTCGATTCACGAACGGGCCGAACGGCGAACCACCATGTTGCAGTTCGATATGCCAGAATAATTTTCCGTTCCAGGTAAGTTTTTGAATCAGCCCGAAAATTGAGATCGCGACCCCGTTGGCAGTCATCGCCGCCAGAAATATCGTCAAATCGCGAGGCGTTCTAAAATAGCGGCAACTCAACAACATCGCTGAAAAAGCCAGGACCAGTAATCGAACATGGTGCCACGTACCATTGGTATTGAGTGAAATTCTCTGTTCACTGGCGGTGCCCAACGAATCGCTGGCGGTTGGAATGGACGTTGCAAACCGTTCGTACAGATCTGCTTGGCGACCCAGAAAAATATCGCCCGCCATACCGGAAATTGGCAGAATTTGAAACAGACCAATTAGAATTCCAAGGAACAGCAGACCGGAAATGTACGGAATGATCTGCGCACTTCGGCTTTCAAGTGCTGTTTCAAACCACCAAAACGCCAACGCGATCAGGATCGTGCTGGAAATCCAGAATTGTGACCAGGACTGGACGCTGCCGATCATCCAGGGGGCTGCCACAAGTGTCAGCAAAATCAGAATTCGGGCAAACCAGGCAAAACACTCCGACCAGGATCCACGATCAATTCCAGTCGGCCTGTTTGCGCCGTCCTGATCGACCGTCGCCTGCAATGTCATTTTGTCTGGAGAGTTCATTTGCGACCGGCCGCCAAATAATGCGGATCGTTGATTTCTGATTGAAATTTACATTTGGTTAAATTGACACATTTGCACCTTTGCAGCAACCAACTGGCGAAGTGCAGCGATGGGTTGCCGTTTCCAGCGAGTCTGTCTATTGGACCGGAGAAATGGGACTGAACCAGCCCCTGTATGCTAGGTCGCTATAAAAAGACTGTAAAGTCTTACCGACACGGATTGAGGCAGTCGCTGTGGATTATATTTTTTGCAACCGGCAAGATCCGCAGAATTTGAAACACTGGGTGAAACAGTCGTCCCATCGAACTGCGCTCACCGTCGCGTCACTGCGGATGATCAGCGCGGACAACTGGCGCTGCCCATTGGAGTCCTTGCAAACAACCCAAACCTCAAACTCGGAATCGTACGCTCAATCCGATTCCTTTGACGATCCGCCGCTGGAGGAATAACTGTACAAGACGATCATCGTTCCGGCAGCGAGCAGGCTCCACGGCATCCATTCCTTTGTCTGATAGACCCGCTTCGCCCCATTTAATCGTGGCGAATCGTAATAACTGCCACCATTGTTCGAGAATCCGGCGGTCAGAATGTTGCCCGACTGGTTGTTCGAGTTTCCTTCGATCAAGTTTGCCAACGAACTGCTGTTGGACATGATCCAGCGGTCGACGACCAGCGTTTGAGCGCCGAGAACCAACAGAAAAATCCCCAGCCCGAACAACAATGACCTCAGCATTTTCTACACCCTTGCTTTGAGAACGGGTTGAGACGAAATCATGGCCCGTATAAAGGTATCGGCGTGACGTAGTTCCAATGTGGATCAACATCGCCGATCAACGTCAAATTCGTGAAAATGCCACCAGTTTCTAACGAGCAATGCGACTCTTGATGCGCAGTCGGCTTTTCCTCGTGTTCCGGAAAAACAAGTTGAAACATTTTTGTCGGCCAGAAATGACGAAAACTCGACTGGCCGTTCGGCCGACAAAAGGATCGCCAAATATTCAAGCCTGGCCGACGCCAAGTCCAACTCCCAAACCTGCTCCTACGATTACTCTTACGATTACTTCTTCGAAAATAAGTCTGGCCAGGCGGCTCACCCCCTATTTATTCTCCGGGGCCAACGCCGTTCAAGACGACTCTAACTTCTCCTCCGACCTGAAAGAACAAAATTCCTCGTAAAATCACCTGACCAGGAGCAACAGCAAGAGTAGGAGTAGCTTGAGAATATGGTTATGAAATTCGACCGAATCCTTGAATTGTTCGCATTTTAAAATTGAACGGTCGATCGATCCGGCCTTCCAATCGCGGGCGTTGGCATTGTGGTGGGTTACAGGTATCATCGAGATTCTGTTTCCCTTTTCGAGCACGCCGCGAATCGCTCTCGTGCATGAATCGCCAAAAAAATCGGCGATTGCAGCTTGGTAGCGGGGTGCAACCAACCAGTCCATGGAATCAAATTTATGCCCGTTTTTTCCGATTCCGATTCGCCTGTCGCCCCCTCCGATCGCGTTCGAAATGCCGGCAATCATATACTTGTCGTTGATGATGACGGCGAGATTGCCGAGTCCATCAAATTGGCGTTAAGGAAAGCCGGGTTCGAGGTTTCAATCGCGTATGATGGCAATACCTGCATCGCGATCGCGGAAACGAAACATCCCGACCTGATCATTCTCGACTTGATGATGCCCAAACGGAGCGGTTTCCTGGTTCTGGAAAGATTGCGTCTGCAGCAACAGGAAACCATTCCGGTGATTGTCATTACCGGTAACGGGGGCAACCGGCATCGCGATTATGCGGAACTATTGGGGGTGGACGGTTACATCCAAAAGCCGTTTACCATGGACCGCCTGGTCGATAGCGTCAAAAATCTGCTACCGGAAAAAGCAGGGACAGCATGATCGCCACACGTCAGCGTTTAAGGCGACTGTCAAGTGTCAGTTTACCGGTAGGGCGAATTGCTAATTCGTCTGACGCAACGCAGGGACGAATTAGCAATTCGCCGTACACTTATATTCCTATCTGCCGATCACCCGGGCTGAACCATCTCGGTCTCCGTTATTTTCGTTACCCATCAGCGTCGTCTGCCAACGAAAGCCTTGTCGAAAACGGGTTGAACCATGACGGGCGAGAAGGGCGGGCCGCGTTAGCCCGCGATTCGGCTTCCGCGTATTTTACCTTGCTGCCCTGAACAACCTGTGCTGCGGCCAAAAAATACTCGGTCACAGGCTTGATCACTGTCCCGTTAACGCGATCAAACGCAAACAGCGCCTTGCTGTCCTCCACTATCCGCTTGATGTCGGCACCAGTAAATTCATTCGTTACCGAAACGATATCGGCGATATTCGCTTCATTCAGGGGATTGGGTAGCGCAGCCAGTAATTGCGTCAGGATACCGCCGCGTGCCGCTTCATCCGGCAATCGCATTTCCAGCCACAATTCGATGCGCCCCGAACGAATCAGGGCCGGAGGAAGGTTGCCGACGTCCATCGCCGTCATCATCACACAGACCCGCCCGGCACTCTCGCTTTCCAGACCGTCCAACATCGTCAACAGGTATCGGTACAGACCGTGTTCCTGGCCGCTTTCGAAAATCACGTCGCTGTCGTCGATGAAAATCACTGACGGAGCATTGTCCTGAGCAGCTTGAAAGACGCTGCTGATCATCCCGTAAAAATTTTCGGTTCCGGATATAAATGTTCCATCGACCAGGAAGAATTTTCCTTTCAGCCGGTGAGCCAAAGCACGTCCGACTGTCGTTTTCCCGGTGCCAGGCGGTCCGACCAGTAACACGCCCCGCTTGGGTCGCAAAGACAACTCGCTGGCCAATTCATCGTTTTCCAGAGGAACAACAATGTTTATTTCCAGGCTCTTCAACACGTCATCGACCCCTTTTAGCGAACTCA
>JBGSXT010000262.1:0-9267 GCA_041751295.1 Mariniblastus sp. | reverse complement strand
CGGAAACGACAGCCCCGCATGCCAGCAAATGGACATTCAACGGCAGTACTTGGGAGCGGGAACAGATTGCCGGTGGATCACTGCTGCCGGGTTGGACCGGGATTCCGACCGACATCGCAGATGACGAAACGATCGTTGGTTTCGACATTCTGATCGGCAGTCGCCGGGCCTGGATCCAATATCAGGGACAGGGTAACCTGGTTCTGTTGAAGGCTTGGGCAAATTCGTTGGGGGCGGAAGTTCCCGCCGCACAGCAACTTGAAGTTGCGCAGGCAATTTCAGTCGATGGACGAAAGATTTGTGGACACGGGTTTGTCGGTGGTGCCTGGCTCATCACGATTACCCCGGAGGTTTTGATCGGCGATGTGAACCAGGACGGAGTAGTCAATCTGTTGGACGTCGCCCCGTTTGTGGATTCGATTTTATCAGGCGCGTTCCTGGCTGAAGCCGACATCAACGGGGACGGTATCGTCAATCTGATGGACGTCAGTCCGTTTGTCGACTTGTTGTCCGGCGGCGGCAACTGATTTGAAGTTGAACCTGCAATGAACCTGTAATGGGACAGGCAAATCCTGCATGTCCCAATTGCCGTGTTAGTTTACCGGATGTCCCGTGCAGGCAACCGATTTTCGGACTATCGAAGTTGACCGCCCACGGTTTGCGATTGATTCCGTTGGCTGCTGGAGGTGCGGTGGTCAGTTTGGCGGGTGTCCGGCAGTTTGCCGACACCCGTGTTGATCGTATTGGAATCTGACGCTGTTTTGGCAAGATCGATCAGCCGCACATCGCCCGGACTGGGCATCGTCCAGAGTTTTTCCGGATCACCATAGATCGAGTTGATTCGGAACCGGCTGGTATCGATAATTAGTTTGAGTGGATTTTGATTGGGGTCGAAAGCGGTGATCTCAATGCGACTTGGCAGGTTCACATTGTGTTCCGGGTAATATTCATACTTGATGGAATCCGCATACGCGATGATGCGACCGGCTCCGTCGTAGATTGCCTGTTGAACGACCCAGCCATATTTGGGATCGATGGCTGTTTTGCGAAACGTTGATTGATTGCCGACGGTCCGATAGGAATGCAATTCAATTCGGCCGTCGGGACGCTGGAATGGCCCTTCGATCCGATCGTCCGATTCGAAACTGACGAGTCCCAGTGCTTCGATCAACCAGGACGGCTCAATCGGAATCGCCTGCCGCAGTTCACACTGACGGTATTCTTCATGTTTGGCAAAAAAAATTCCGGGCTCTTCGCCGGGCACTGCGACTTTCGCCCAGAACCAGAACACGTCCTGGTTGCTGCCCACATCGACACCCAATTCCGAAACGCCCAGCAGGCCGGCGTTGAGTCGCATGCGATCCGGCTTTTCGACCGCTAACGTGCCGCGCAGCGTGGGCAGGCCGTCCATCGAGACCCGAACATCGGTTTGCAATTGACGGACCTGTTCCGTTTGCGTGGACAGATGGGCAAGAATCTGTTCTTTCGATGGTATCTCGATGAATGCGGTCGGAGCTGGTACGGTTGGCTGACTTCGAAACTGATTGACGACCAGACAGCCAGTTTGACAAACAGCGTGCAGGACAAATATCAGGGCAATCCATTTTCGCGCATGTCCACGTCTCAAAAAATCGATTTGTTGAAATGACCGTCGAACCGGCGGAGCGGCATTTCGGACCAGCCGTTCGTCGGTTTGTGATTCGAGTTGGTGCCTTGCCTGAACGTGTTGTTGATCACCGGGAGGATACACGTCTATGTCATTGAGTGCCAGAAGAAATTGTTTTTCGTGCATGGATCAGACTTCCGCAGGCAAATCTTCGGTAGGTAAATCGTCGGCAGGAAGTTCGTCGGTGGGAGCGATGTTGGTGAAAAGTTTATCCGCCAATTCGTGCTGGATCTCAGCCACCCTTGGACTGGCAATGGTTCGCACGGCGACTTCAAACTGCTCTTTTGTTGCCAGGTTGCTTAACAGCATGAATTCCCGGTCTTGGCGCTGAATCGTGTCCGTGATCCGAAGATATTTTTTTTGTAGCAACAATATGGCCATCACGTAGGCTTCCTCCGATCCATCCGACTGGTCAATCAAGTGTTGAAAGTAGGCCAACAACACTTCTCTTGGCGCCCAATAGACTCGCCCCTGTTGCAGATCGGGAACCCGCGACTTCCACCAACCGACACAGTTGTCTGGTGGCCCATTCCAATGCTCATTGCCAATATCCCGGCGAACCAGGTCGTCGTTTTCCGAAACCAGCAACGAATTGAATTCTTCACCGACATCAAATGCCCGGCCCGTGACGGAACATTTGCGGTTACTTCGTTTGAAATCGAAATTGGCCATCTCGAATAATGAAAGCTTATTGATCATGTCCGGCATTTTTGTGGCGGATCGTATCGAAATTGCGGTGCAGGTTCAAGGTAAATCGGCTCGAATAACTGGGCATTGTCGATCTAAATAAATCGCTAGCATACGTGTCCTTTTGCTGACTGGCGGATTATGGCATAGTGTCAATTGACGGCTGCTGAAACGGCTACAATCAGAGGGCAGGTTCCCGAACCCGAGAATTCAGCTGTCACTTTTCGCCCGTCACTCAACCGCAATTGCTTGACGCATCCACAGATTCCTTTGCCGCATTACCTGGAGTCACCATCATGTTTCGAAAAACTAACAATCGCAACCAGAATCGATGCAGAAAAAACAACGCGCGCCGTCCTGGCAAACGGCCATCACTCAATTATGAAACCCTGGAAACAAGGCAACTACTGGCGGTCTCGGCAGTTTTTGATGCCGGAGTGTTGACGGTCGGTTTGACAGATTCCGGCGATGAAGCAATCGTTTCGGTTGATGGGGTCAATGTCACCGTTAACGGCAGCCTGATCGACACCGACAATGTCCAAGGGGGGATTCAAGCGGCAACCGTCAATGACTTTACCAATCTGACATTCGTCGGCACTGCAGGTCTGACCGATTTGTCCGTGCAATTGAATGGCGCATTTGAAACAGACAATCTGATTTCGATCGGCTTGAACAATATTAACCAGTCGGTCATCAATGGTTCGTATGTTACGGATTTTTTCAACGGCGTGTTGGTCGGTGACGTTGGGTCGCTGTCCGGACCAGGATCGATCGTTGTCAATGGGTCAGTCAATCTTTCGAGTGTCGATACGGTCGACATCGTGCTCGACAACCCCAACAACGATTTCCGGGGTTTGACTAACATCACGACCGGTGGCAACCTGACTTTACAGGATGCGACCTTCATTTTTCTGGGAACCATCGATGTCGGTGGCAATTTTTCGATCACGACACCCAATGCTTTTGTCACGGATTCGCTGGTGTCATCGATTGAAGTTGATGGTTTTACGATGTTTGATTCACTTGTTGTTGATCTGGGCAGTAACGGCCAGGCCGTCGATCTGTTTGTTGTCATCGCCGACGTCGCCGGCAGTCTGGCATTGAACGAACAGAACATGTTGATCTTTGGCAGCAATTCGACAGTCGGTTCGGCGGTTATCCAGGCTGGATTCGTTACGATGGGCCCAAATGCGAACGTCAATATCATTGGAGACGGCGTATTCGATGCTTTTGCTCTGCGTTTGGGTGTCGGCGGATCGAATACCTTCAATACGGGTGGACTGAATTTCAATGCCGTCAGCAATGTCTTCATTTGGGAAAATTCGTCGGTTCTGCTATTCGGCAATAATTCCGCAGCGAATGTCGATATCATTGCCTCGGGCGATATTAGCGACGCAGCTAATGCCAGTTTGAATGTTGACGAAATCGCATCCTTTCAATCGACAGCAGGAATTTCGATCGGCAACGCCGCCAACGACGTGTTCAATGCTGGCTCGATCCGATTCTTTGCCAATGCGGTCAGTATTTCCGAAGATTCGAACATGCAGGTGGGCGGATTGGCGAATTTTGCCAACACGCTGACGCTGACGGCGGATGGCACGATCACCGATTCGGACGATGCCTACATTCTGGTTGTAAACAATGCAACATTTATTTCGCGAAAGACCGACCAGGATTCCATGGGAATTGCCGGAGTGATTATTGGCGATACTGTGAATGACTTCTTCACAGCCGGTTCGATTTCTTTCGATGTCGAAGATGGCAATTTCGTGCTGACGGAAGACAATGCAACGGTGATCGCCAGTCCCAACGGGTTCACAAATTCAGCAACAGCGATTCGGATTACTTCGACAGACAACCTCAGCAATACTGATGGAGCACTGATTGACGTTGAGACCAACGCTTCTTTTATTGGCAGCTCGCTTTCGCTGGGCCAAGCCGTTGGCGACGATCTGCAATTCGGCTCCACGACACTGGGGACAACCGGCAATGCGCAACTGTCCCAGGACAACGCGATCCTGTTCACCAGTAATTCGTTTGTCGTGGGCAATCTGTTTGTCAGCACGGCCGGAGCGATTGCCGATTCGTCATTCTCGAGGCTTAATATTATGGGCGCCGCCACGTTCATCGGTTCGGCCATCACGCTTGGCGATTCGCCGGATCCCACGGAACCCAACGGCATGGGCGATATCTTCAACGCGGGTACGCTGACGATCGTTTCGCCAGGCAACGTTGACATCACGGAAAACAGCAGCATCGTTTTGGCCGGTTCGACCATGCAAACCGCCAACGTCCTGTCGTTGACCAGTACTGGTGACATGAATGGCGTAGGCACGATCTCCAATCTGCCCGGTGCGATGCTGAGTGTGGCGTCCAATCTGTTCGTCACGGCAATCGGGAATATTACGTTGGGGGCCGACGCTTCGGATTCGATCAACTTCGACAACCTGAACTTCAACACCGCCGGCAACGTCGACATCACGGCCATTTTCGCTGACGAAGAATCCGGGTTCTTTATTTTTGGAACGTCAAACAACCCGAATGTCGCTGCTGAATTGCGACTGACGACCAATGTCGATGTGCGGGACGGGACCAACGCGGTAATCGTTGTTGACAATTTCATTCGAATCGACGCCCGCAACATCATTTTAGGTGACACCGATACTGACTGCATCATGATTCCAGAAAACGGCGAATTCGTGACAACTCAAAACCCGGCTGAGGTGACTGTCAATGAAACTTGCGAACTGTAGTGCGAGTGCATGCTACCCGTTTCGTTTTCTAAAGAAGTTCGGCAGCAGGCAAGATCCTGGCAGTCACTCAGCGATGAATCGCTGCAAGAAATTGCCCTCGATCTGGCGTATGAAGCCCGGCAATCCGGAAACATCAGGCCGCTGATGGTTCGTGGTTTTTCGCTGGTCGTCGTCGCTGCGACGCGGCATCTGGGCATGACCCACTTTGACGTTCAGCTGGCTGGCGGTCGCGCGATGTGCGAAGGTCATGTCGTTGAAATGCGAACTGGTGAAGGCAAGACGCTGGCCGCTACACTGCCGCTGTTCATACACGCGCTATCCGGGCGGGGTGCGCTGCTGGCGACCGCCAACGATTATCTGGCACGGCGCGACGCCGAGTGGATGCAGCCGGTGTTTCTGAATCTGGGCATGACGGTTGGCGTCATTCAGTCGGAAATGTCACGCCCCCAGCGTCGGGCCGCGTACCAATGCAGCGTCACGTATGGAACGATGAAAGAATTTGGCTTTGACTTTCTACGCGATCATTCCGGCCAGCGTCAGCAGCAACAGCGACAATTGTGGTTCGGTGCAACGGCTGCTGAACCGACGCCCGTCGACAAAATGCCGGTCCAACGGGAACCCCATTTCATTCTGATTGATGAAGCCGACAGCATCCTGATAGATGAAGCTCGAACGCCGATGATCATCAGCGCAGCCGACGACGACGAAGCCCGCCAACAGCAACGACAGCTGTATCAATGGTGCGCCTCACAGGTTGGGCACTTCAATGAGGATGTCGAGTATTGGTATGACCGGGAAAAACGCAAAGTCGATTTGACTCCGGCGGGAACAGCCAAAGTCCGTGCGATTTCAAAACCGGCGGGATTGGCGGGTATCGGATTGCCCGAAATGTACGACTTTGTCGAGCGGGCGATTCAAGTACATCGAGACTACGTACGTGATCGGGAATACGTGGTGCGCGATCAAGAAATTGTCATTGTGGACGAAGCAACCGGTAGGCTCTCGGAAGGTCGGCGTTGGAGTCGGGGAATCCACCAGGCGATCGAGGCCAAGGAGCAAGTCAAAGTCAGTGTCGAAACCGAAACGCAGGCCAAAATCACCGTCCAGTCGTTCGTCAGCCGCTTTCCATTGATCGCAGGAATGACGGGCACCGCAGTCAGCTCGGCCCGTGAGTTCCGGAAAATCTATCGCACGCCGGTCAGCGATATTCCCCCCAATCGCAAATGCCGGCGAGTGGAATTGCCAACTATTTTTGCAAAAACAGAAACTGAAAAATGGGCTGCCGTGGTGCAGGACGTCCGGGAAGTGTTCGATACAACACGTCCCATATTGATTGGTACTCGATCGATTGCCAAATCTGAATTGATTTCCCGATTGTTGCAACAGGAAGGAATATTGCATTCAGTGCTAAATGCCCGGCAAATAGAACGCGAGGCCGAGATCGTGGCCACGGCAGGTCAGGCGGGACGAGTGACGGTCGCCACAAATATGGCCGGTCGGGGGACAGATATCAAGATTAATGCGACGGTCGCGGCGCTCGGAGGATTGCATGTCATTGGAACCGAGATGCATGAATCCGCGCGGATTGATCGCCAACTGCTCGGTCGTTGTGGTCGTCAGGGCGATCCCGGCTCATTCAGGCAATTCCTGTCGGCGGAGGATCAATTGCTGGATACAGCCTTCGGCAAACAACGCGCTGAGCGTTATCGCAGAATCGGCAGAATCCGCTCAAGCCGCTGGTGGATTCAACTGTTTCGAAAAGCCCAACGAAAGGTTGAGAATCAACACTATCGAGCGCGCAGAATACTCATGTACAATGAGAAGATGCAAGCTAAATCGCATCGGGAAATGGGTCTCGATCCAGTCCTCGACGTTTACGATTAAGCTGGTTCTGCAGGACTGGAAAATTTTCAGACGGTTTCCATTCCGGGTCGCTCACCTATACTTTTCATTAATTCAGCGCCGTCAAAGATTTGATGCGCGTTGGTTTGACATATGCGTTTGGGTTAACAGAAATCGCTTGGTGCGTCCAACAAACGGGCCGAACCTCAATCATGTCCGCTGGCGAATCAAAACAGGCCGATAACGTCGAAAGCATCAAGTCGGATTTGCGGCAAGCCGTGCGCCAATTAAGCGAGCTGTCCCGATCGGATGCGACGTTTGACGAATTCACTCAGGAAATTCTGGTGCAGCTGGTGAAGTTGACGGGTGCACATGGAGCACTGCTCTGGCAGTCGCCCGGCAGTGGTGGACTACCTCGAATTACCCACAAATCAGGTTCGCCGGATTTTAAACTCGCGATTGACGACCAATTGCACCGTAACATTGTTGTGGAAGTGATCGAGAAGCAGCAACCGCTTGGAATCGATTCAGAAACGCTGCGCGGTTCGAGTGGTATTGGACTGGTTTCAGTTTCGACGCAATGCTTGTTGCTGTTTACACCAGTTTTTAATCGTAGCCGGGATTGCTGCGGCTCGCTGGAGTTGTTGCAACGATACGACATTTCGTCATCGGCACGCGAAGGTTATCTGAAGTTCCTCGATCGGATTGCGGAGTTGTTTCAACGGTGGCACGAACATCATGACCTGGAGCGGCTCAGCCATAACGCCGATCTGTTGGCCACGACATTGGATTACGTGTCGGAAGTTCATCGCAGTATTGATTTCAAGGAGACTGCGTTCGCGATCGCAAATGAATCGAGGCGATTGCTGCGCTGTGATCGTGTCAGCTTTGCCCGGTGGAATGGCAGCGCCTGCAAGGTGATTGCCGTCAGCAGCCAGGACCGATTTGACAATCGCGCGAATGTGATCCGCAAGCTGGGAAAATTGGCATCGGCCAGTGTTAGCAGCAACGTACCGCTGTGGATCACTGGTGATACCAGCGGCTTGGCCCCGGAAATGATTAAGCGAATCAATGATTATCTCGATGAATCGCACTGCCGGACACTGGCGGTCATTCCGCTGCTCAAGGTGCCCGAACAGACCGCACAATTGGAATTTGATCCGCGAAAACGGCTCGCTCCTGTAAGACTGGGCGCATTGATCGTGGAATTTTTTGATGCCGATGTACCCGAAGCGAAAATTGCAGATCAGATCGCCCTGGTCCGCAATCACGCACAACTAGCATCCCGTAACGCCCTCGAACACGATCAGATTTTTCTACGGCCGTTGTGGAAGCGGCTGGGCGAAGTCAACTCTTTTCTGTTCCGTGACCATTACGCAAAATCGCTGACGGCGTTGGCAGCACTGGCGCTGTTGGCCATGTTTCTGATTTTCTATCCGGCAGAATTGAAAATGCGAGTCAATGGTGTGATGCAACCGACCGAGCGGCGCAATATTTTTGCCAAGACTGAAGGGGTCGCGAACAACGTATTCGTCGATCAGGGAGATGTTGTTGAGGCCGGTGCGACTTTGATCGAATTAGAAAACCCCGATCTTGATATTCGCATTGAGGAAACGAATGGTCAATTGAAGATCGTCAATCAGAAACTTCAGGAAACCGGAACTCAGGTCGGTCGTTCCGGTCCACGCGAAAACGAAGATTCGATTGCGCTGTGGGGGCAAATCCCCCAATTGGAATCGCAGCAGGCAAATCTGAAAAAGCGTTTGGATCTGATGCACTCAAAGAAGGCCATGCAGACGATCACCAGTCCGATCGCTGGAACGGTGGTCACCTGGGATGCAAAAAAACGGCTGACTGATTTGCCGATTTCAACCAACCAGTACGTCCTGTCGATTGCTGATTTCAAGGGTCAATGGCAGGCAGAGCTGCGGATTCCGCAGAATCAGGTGGGCTATGTCGTCGACGCCATTGAGAAAAATGATGGTGAGGATTTGGATGTCGAGTTTCGAATCGCCACAAATCCGAATCTGCTGGTCAAAGGAAAACTGGTTCGTTTGGCGGATCGGACCGATCTGGGTCAATCCGGAGTGCCAGAATTTCGGGCGATTGTGGATGCGGACATTTCCGAAATTCAGGACTTGCGACCCGGTGCTGGCCTGACCGCCAAAATCCATTGTGGTCGACGCCCGCTTGGATTCGTCTGGTTCTACCAGGTGATCGATTTCCTGCGGACCCGCGTGTTCTTCTAGCGGGAGTTGCCAGTGTCCATCTCGACGTCCCCCAACGATGCCAGTCCTGTCGTCCACATGAAAATGAGGG
>JBGSXT010000261.1:0-4464 GCA_041751295.1 Mariniblastus sp. | reverse complement strand
GCGTAACGCAACACGGCTCGATGAAGTGATTGCACTGGCAAGTTCGACTGCGCCAACACTGCCGCCGTTAAATCTGTTTCGTTTAGCGTTGCGCCGCTCAAGTCCGCTTCCACGAATATCGCTTCACGACAATCGGCGCGCGCGAAGTCTACTTCGACCAAACTGGCGGCGGAGAAATTCGCTCCGGCCAAATGCGTATCCGTCAGTTTCGCATTCGACAACCTGGAATCGCTGAAATCGACACCCCTTAGATCGCGGCCCGAAAAATCAACGCCAGACAAATCCGCTCCAACGAAAGTACACTCGTGAAACCGATCCGGAAGCGCGCTCACCCCGGCGAAATTCGATTCATTGAAATTGACGCTGGTGCCCTCGAATCCGGTCAAATCGGTCCTGGCAAACTGGCACTCCAGGAACGAACAATCTGTTGCACGTGTTGCATGGAATTTGACGCCGGGAAACCAACAATCGACAAACCTCGTCTGATTGAGGCTCACTGCAGAAAAAAGGGCACCTTCAAACGAACAAGCAGCGAAACCGCTCCCGGATATCGTACATTGCTGGAATTCCGCTGCCAAAAATGTGCATGACTCTAAGCCAGTCTCCACCAGTTCCGCCTGAGGAAACCGACTGCCGTCCAGTCCGCATTCCTGGATTTGCACGTTTTCACAACGCAATCCAGTGCACACGATGTCCTTCATCCCGCATTCAACGAAAACTGTTCCGCGCAAAGATGCCTTGCTCCATGACGTTGAATTCGCGGCACATTCAAGGAAAATGCAGTGCTCCAAAATTGCATTATCAAATACGACGCCATGCATCTGACAGGACGACAATTTCCCTTCGGTGATCTCGATCCCCGTCATGTCGGCGGAAGTAACGTCGACGTCGTACCACACGACCCTGTTCATTTTCAGCCCCCGCAAGCTGCACTCGCGCAAGTCGAGTTCCGCCAAAATGCAGTCGTCGAGAGGAGTGTGCGACACCGCTGCAGCGATTACTTCGTCGCGAGTCAGGCGTTTACGAGCATCCTCATCTGGCATCGTCACACGTAAGTTGTTAAGGAGTTATTGACGAGTTATTAATCAACCGTAAGGGTGGTTCCTTTGATTTTTGTTCGCGAATTCAGCTTAATGGTCGCGCCCTTTGCCTTGATGTCGCCTCCCGCTTTTAGGTTCAACGCCGCACTTGCGTCGACCTTAATGGCGGCACCCGCCTTTATGCTTGTTGCTGCGCTGGACTGCATCTTGAGCGCGGCGCCGGCCTTGACACTGGTCGTGGCGCTGGATTGCACCTTGAGTGCCGCCCCTGACTTAACGTTCATGACCGCTCCCGACTGCTGAGTCAGTTTGCCGCTGGCTTTCACGTCGAGTTTGCCGCCGGAGTTTGCGAGGAACTTCGAATTCGCCAGCAGCTGAACGTTGGGCGACGTTGCCGTATATTTTGAACCCGCCGATACCAGATGTTTTCCCCCAGTGGTCGTCGTCATTTTGGGGTTGGTGATTGAATGGGCACCACCCACAAGTTCCGTGCGTTTCCCTCCGACCTGCAGGTTGCTCTTGCCAGCGATCGACTCGCTTGAGTTCCCCATTACCGCCTTCGTTTCATTTCCTCCAACTAGAAGCGACTTGTTGGCACCGATCTTGCCAATCTCGTTTGCACCGATAGTGAAGTCGGAGTTTATGCCAATTTTCTTTGTTTCATGAGCATCGGTAGTCAACGCAAAACCTGCTGGCGGGTTGGACTTGTCACCCATTACCAGTTTCGTATTCGACTTTGGCGAAAACATGGCAATCTGCTGGACACCATCTTTACCCTCCAGGATTATTTCATTGCCGCCGTGATCACGTATCGCGCTTTTTGTTTTACCGGCTGGAAGATCAACCGGTGGCATGACCTCGGCGTTGTAGACGCGACCAGTCACAATCGGTTGATCAGGATCGCCTTCAAGGAAATCGACGATCACTTCCTGACCCACATGGGGAATAAACATTCCTCCCCAGTTCTTGCCTCCCCAGTTTTGCGAGACGCGAATCCAGCATGAACTATTACCGTCTTTTTTGCCTTCGCGGTCCCAGTGAAACTGGATTTTGACACGACCGTACTTGTCGGTGTGAATTTCCTCAGGTCCTACCACCACTGCGGTTTGGACTCCTGGAATCTGGGGCCTGGGAGTCAACCGCTCGGGTCGGTACTGTACCGAGTCGGGGATGCAGGTGAAACGGTTCTGGTAAAGCTCCGGGCCCTCGTCGCCCGTGTCGTCCGTCGGCTGGCTCGCGTTGTGCTCTACCGAAATCAACAGATACGATTTGCCCTGCTCCGATACCGCATCCTCGTCGTGATGCGCCGTCAATTTGAATTTGTGACCGGCAGTGAACGTCCGGCAAAGACTGGCGCCGTTGACCACGCTGTGTGGGACTTCTTCCTCTTCCTGACGAATCTTCGCGTCCGCTTCCCCATCCCCCTTGACCATGTACTCGCCCGGGTAGTCGTAGATCTCGTACTTGTCGTTGTGCGCCAGTTCGATCGACGGCAATTTCGGTGCATTGACGTCCAGTGCGGTCGACGGTTTCTCAAAGTTGTAATCGGTGTGCGACCACTTTCCTGATACGAATTCGTAATCGTGCTGCCAGTCGGTGATATGGTCCACGGCGGATTGGCCACCGGTTACGCCCGGAAAAAACACCTCCGCCTCCGCGCATTTCGGATAGTTCTTTTTCAGGTCAAGTACGAGCGTGTGCTTGCCATCCTCGAACCGGAAATAATAGAACACGCCGTAGCGCTCCATCGTGCGCGAGATGAAATTGAAATCGGTTTCGCGGTACTGCACACAATGCTTGACCTTGCGGTTCTTCAGGTCGTTGATCCCCTTCAGGTCGTTAGCCGGATCGACGTGCAGGTCCGATTTGGCCCGCTGGAAGACCGCCTCGATCACTTCGTAAATGGTCTTGTCCTCTTTTTCCGGAAAGAACAGATAACAGCGGGCGGTCTGGGTCAGAAACCACAGCCACGGCACCATCTCGGCGCGGTACTGGCGGTACATGTGCAGTCCCGGTTCCTTGTGAACGACTGACCCGGCGGCGAACCGGTTGATATAGCCGTGAAACCAGCGCGGCGTCAGCGGGCCGCCATGAACATCACGACGGTCCAGTTCGATTGAGACGTCCTTGCCAATGATCTTTCCCGGCTTCAGATCGAGGTCCGTGGAAATGAACTCAAGCTGAAAACTGAACAGGCGCGAGATCGCCTCGCGTCCGGAGAAACCGGTTATGACAACTTCGTCGGGACCCAGCGGCCCCTTGGTCATCCGGATCAATCGACCTGTCTGATTCAAGGCCATGATCATCCTCATTCCGCAGAAAAACTGTTTTTGTCCAATTCAAAAAAAAGTCGAATTGGCGGAAACGAATAGGGAGTAATTCTATGGGGACCAAAGCGCATCATGCAATGAGCTGAATCCAAACCACACGCCGTGCGGGATCGGAACCAGTTCCAATCCCGCGCACTGACCAACTGCCGATTTACCGGGCGGACGTTTAGGATTCGCCTTCTTCAACTTTCCATTCGAATTCGACATTGCCACCCTTCGCTCCGTCCTTGCCGTACTCGGTAAAGGTGGTTTTGTATTTCTCGAAATTCAAGGTCATGCTCAAATCGTCTGTTGCCGCATTATTGTCAAGGACTCCAAGTTGGTATGACGTGATCTGAACGTTTTCCAGCGTGACAGCCAAATAGATCTGCTCCCCGGCGTCGCCGTAGGTCGCGGTTCCATGGATTTCAACTTTCTTGAAAACCTTGCCCTTGACGGCCGCTTCCAGCAGTTTTGGGGTCGCCTTGTCGCTGATAATGCCAAGGCTGATGTCTTCCAGGTGCATTTTCCCACCAACGCGGGAAACACCCGTGCCACCCCCGCCGGCTTTGTGACCACCCATATTGACTGATGCAACGCTGCACCATTGCTTGTGATCCTTTTGAACTGAACTACCGTCGACTCCATCAAATTTTGCGTACCAGGCCATTGTATTCTCCAATTTTTAAAAAGAGTTCTAGAAACCCGTTTGAAGCATTTCACCTTACACCAGGCAAAGTACGTGCTGCTTTTTTCCGGGATTACTTATGTTCTCGCCGTGCAAAACGAATCGTTGCGTGAATTCAGGAAATTTTGTATTGAAATGTTCCGTCATCGCCTAACGATACGCTGGCGGCCGCAATGGACTGTCCAGTGGCCATCCGGGCAAGGAATTCGGCCGACATTTCCGGTAAAAGTGTCTTGGTAAGAATGTAATCGATATTTCGGGCACCGGTATCGACTTCGGTACAGCGTTCGGCAATTGTATCGACCAATCCCGGCGAGTACGAAAAATCCGCGCGGTAGTGTTCCTTGACCCGTTTTCTGATTTTGTTGAGTTTCAGCACCACAATTTTTTTGAGGACGTCATCGGAAAGGGGGTAATAGGGAATCGT
>JBGSXT010000260.1:0-4180 GCA_041751295.1 Mariniblastus sp. | reverse complement strand
TGCATATTCGGCACGGTGGACATGTTTGGATAAGGTGCCAATGGGCCCTCGTCCACAATCTTTTGTTTGCCGACCTTTCCCCAGCGTGGCATCTCAGTGGGATCGTCCGTGTCTGTCGCCCAAGCGTGGATCAAATTGCGTGGACCGAATTTGTCGCGGTAAGCCTGATCATTTGGAAACGAATACCAATAGGGGTCCGACATCGCGTCGAGGTGGTACAGGTATCCGAAGAATTCGTCAAATCCGTTCAGCGTCGGCAGGAACTTGTTCAGATCGCCGAGGTGGTTCTTGCCGAATTGACCCGTGGCATAGCCCTGTGCTTTCAGCGCGGCGGCGGTCGTGGCTGCCTGAGCCGGCATGCCTACATCCGCGCCTGCCTGTCCCACTGTCGTTAAACCCGTGCGCAGTGGAATCTCACCGGTGATGAAACTCGCCCGACCCGCAGTGCAACTTGCTTCGGCGTAGTAGTCGGTGAAGCGCATCCCTTCACTAGCCAGTCGATCAAGGTTCGGCGTCTTGCCGGACATGATGCCCTGGTGGTAGGCGCCGACGTTGAACCAACCGACGTCATCCCCCATGATGACGAGGATATTCGGTTTTTTGGGCTGTTGTGCAACGGCGCGCTCGCCAACTGGCGCGACCAAGGCAATGACCGCTAGGCTCGCGACTAAAATAGGAATTCTCAAATTTGATTTCATAAACTTTGAATCTCACATGGTTTAACAGGTTTACAACGCAACGACCGGTCAGCGTCGACCGAAACATGAAATTCGCGGCCGAACCCGCTTCACGAAACCACCGATAAAACGTAATTGCACGTTGAAAACATGGTAACATTGGGACCATGCTTTACCATAGGTGGTACGAAGTTGCGATCTAATAATTCCATCGAAAACTACGAACCTGATAGATTGGAAGGTCTCGGATATCACCTACAAACAATATTAAAAAAATACACAGCGAATACACAGCGAATACACCGTGTTCAGCCCTAGATGCTGGGCGAAGCAATGCGGAATGATGATGTCGTCCATTTAGCAAACAGGATGAAGATTTCTTCATCGTAACCAACAACCAGAACGAACTGGTGGGCGTCGTTTCCCGAATCGGGTGATCAATCGCGCCATGACGTTGCGATCGGCGCTTCGCGGCTGAGAGGATTATTTGCGATCCTATCTGCGGGTTTCATCGGCTCCGCCGATTGCACCCGCAGCTACATGCTGTGGCTTCATTGGCGGCTGTTGCGCGGTCGATGCAACTCAGCGGTGGTACAGTCGCCGCATGGCGTAATTTGCCGTCTGCATGATCTTTGATGTGATCCGCTTCAGCAGCTTTCGAACTGCTCATCCAAACTTTGGCCGTCAGGCCAGCCAATCGGGCATTTGGTCTTTGGGCGGAAGCGAGATCATTTGAGCCGATTCCATGCCGTCAAATTCCAATACTTTGGCGATTGTGGCAGCGGAAACCGCCGCGTCTAAATTCAAAACGCCAATCGCCGATTTCGCACCGGGCGCGTCGTTGCGACCGACGGCCATTTGAGCGATGTTGATGTTGTCTTTCGCCAACACGTTCCCGACATAGCCGATGACACCGGGAATATCACGATGGGTAAAAATCAGCACGTCGCCGTCCATGTAGGCGTCGGTGTGATAATGGTCCAGCTGCACCAGCCGCGGCATGTTTTTGCCAAAAACGGTCCCTGCCGCAGCCCGAGTCAGCCCCTCCCCCGTCACACTGGCGGAAACCACGCTCGCGAAAGCGCCATGTTCCGGTGTGGATTGGGTGACCATCTTGATTCCTCGATCAGCCACGATCGAATCCGCGTTGACAATGTTGACGTTGTCGGCGACATGTTTCAGCAGCCCCGCACAAAACGCCGATTTCAGTATCCGATGGTCCTCGCGGGAAATTTCCCCCTGGACTTCCAGATTGACCGACTCGATCGCTCCGCCATGCCATTGAGCCAACAGAATTCCCAACCGGTAAGCAACGTTGACATAACCTCGCAGGTTTTTCAATGTCTCCGGATCAAGGGCGATCATATTCACCGCATGCCGAATTTCACCGGTCGTCAGGTAATTGATCAGCAACTCAACAGCTTCGACGGCAACCTGAACCTGAGCCTCTTCGGTGCTGGCTCCCAGATGCGGCGTACACAAAACACTGGGCATGCCGAACAGCGGACTGTCGGTGCACGGTTCAGTCACGAATACATCCAGTGCGACACCCCCCAATTGCCCGGACCGCAACCCTTCCACCAGTGCGGCCTCGTCATAGATTCCACCACGAGCACAATTGATCAATCTCGCACCCGGTTTGATTTTTGCGATCTGTTCCTTGCCGACCAAGCCTTTGGTCTCATCGGTCAGCGGCGTGTGTACTGTCAAATAATCAATCGAGGGCAACAGTTCGTCAACACTCTTGACCGGCGTAATCCCCAACTGTTCGCACTTCTGTTCTGACAGATACGGATCGTAACCGATGACCTTCATGCCAAACGCCTTGGCCCGGATGGCAACTTCCTGGCCAATACGCCCCAGTCCGACGATGCCCAGCGTCTTGCCGTGCAATTGGTTTCCAGAGAATTTTTTGCGATCCCATTTGCCAGCGGCCAGACTGGCATGAGCCGGCGCGATGTTCCGGGACAGCCCTAACATCAAGGCAATCGTGTGCTCGGCAGTGCTGACCGTATTCCCTGTCGGCGTATTCATCACCACGATGCCCGCTCGCGTGGCAGCCTCTTTATCAATATTGTCGGTGCCGACACCCGCCCGCGTGATCCCTTTCAGCCGCGAATTGCCCGCCAGCGCCGCAGCCGTGATCTTGACTTCACTCCGACACACCGCTCCGTCGAACTGGGCCAGCGTTTCGTTCAGTTCTTGTCCCGACAATCCCGTATGGACCTCGTAGGAAATGCCGGGTGTCGACTCCAGGATTTCTAGCCCTTCATTAGCGATTGTATCGAGCACAACAATTCGAACCGTCTTCGTTGATTTTTCGCCAGACGATTTACTCTTGGATTCAGCTTGAACTGCCATGGAATGGTTCCGTTGATTTCATGTAAGTACGGGTGAAGTCAGATCAGGCCGCCATTGTAATGCAGCCAGGTTCAGATTTGCGAGGGGCGTTTTTGTCCCGTCGCAACACGCCCACAGATTCAGCGGGTTGCCTGATTGGCAGGCTGCTGGGCCAGCCGAGTAGAAATTTGTTGCACCCGCTGGGCGACATCGGTCTGCGAACTGTCGATGGACAGGACCCGATTGTAATTCTCCAAAGCAAGCTGCAATTGGCCTTGCGCTTCCCGCACGTGGCCGAGTGCCTTCAACGCCCGAACATTCTGACTGTCGACCCGCACCGCGTCAGCGAGATAATCAGTGGCCCGGCGATTGTCCCCATATTCCTGATACAGCCGTGCGATTTCAATCAGCGGCTCCGCCGATTGCGGATTCCGGTTCCGCCAATTTTCAACCAGATCGAATGCATAACGCTCTCGATTGGTTTCCACCAACACTGCGGCCAGCGTCCGATGGGCGTCAACATGTTGGTCATTCAAGGCAATCGATTGACGCAACAGCTGTTCAGACTGGGCGATCCACTGTTGATTTTGCGATTGTTTGCCGAGCTGATAATAACTGGAGCCCAGATTGTAATAAGCGTCGGCATTGTTGGGATCGAGTTTGAGTGCCTGTTGGAAATTGTTGATCGCCTGGGTAATCTGGCCCGCTTCATACGACTGTCGGCCAAGATTGTTTTGTCGATTGGCAGCGACACTGCACCCCGAAACGGCGGCCAGCAGAGAAAGCAGGCCGATCGAACAGAGCATCCGTTGTTTGGAATGGAGCATGGTCAGGCACTCGCATTTTCGAGTTCGTAGAATCGGAGGCGGATAGTAGAAAAAGGATTCCGGACCCGCAATAGCAACGGACCAGCGGCCGTGGCAAGACAGGCAAAAACCTGTCACTTGGTAATTTCCTCGTTTTGTGATCCGGGAACCATGAAGCAGAATCTAAATGGGCAGTTTGGGTAATACCCTTGATTCCTCGGATTAAGATGAACGACGTCTATCGCCCGAAAGAGATTTAGGGCGTGCCGCCAATACCAGCCTTGAGTAGCCGTTATCACACCAAGATTCCACGCATCCGAAGATTGCCATCCGGCAAGTAACCTGCCACAATCTCTA
>JBGSXT010000259.1:0-3829 GCA_041751295.1 Mariniblastus sp. | reverse complement strand
ACGCCGCCCGCACGCGGTGGCAGGCGTTGTCCACCGTTTCGCTGCCGTCATCCCACGGTCGCAGCATCGTAGCCGCCCCGAACGGATCGGCACCGCTGCCGCGAAACGTATGCCAGTAAACGACAGTGAAACGCAAATGTTCCGCCATCGTTTTGCCGGCCACAACTTCAGCCGGGTTGTACCAGCGAAAGGCCAACGGATTGTCCGAGTCCGGACCTTCATAGTTGATTTTATTGATGTCGGGAAACGCAGTCATGAATGATCTCGCGCGGAAGCGATTGTGTCGGTGTTGTTCAATATCAGCAAGTTTTAACCGACTTCATGCCGGATTGGAAACATGGTGATGCGGCATTGCTGGGCCAATGGCGGGGCATCGAGGGCTACGCTGGATGGGACTTTTACCCTCCGGTTAATTAAGCGAGCGGCGGCTAATAACATACCCAATCTGTGTGGATCAGTTGTCCTCAACTGTTTCGAAACAATTGAGGACAATTGTTCTACACTCGCAAATTTTCTCCAGCCGCTGGCCGCTCGCCTTACAATCGGGAATCAAAAAGGGCGTCGCCGCGAAAGGAAGGCGGATTGCAAACCCATCCGGCGTCAATTATTTTTTGAATGGTCCAATCCGTGCCAAAATAACAACTTTGAATCCGGGAGAAGAGACGTGAGCACAAACCAACGCCGACGTGAATTCCTGAAAGCGTCCATCGGAGCCGTCAGTACATTTGTTATCTCTCCCAATCTCCTGACATCGGCCCAGCCATCGTTTGCTTCTCTGCACACGTCCCCCCACGATCGGCTGAATATTGGAGTGATCGGATGTGGCGGCATGGGCCAGGGGAACATCGACACCGCCAAGGACTGGTTGAACGTCATCGCGATCGCCGATGTTGATACCGGCCACCTCGAGGCATTCAATCAACGATTCGCGGAAGGGAAAGCGGACGCTTCCAACGACTATCGCAAGATGCTTGACCGGGATGACATCGACGTGATTCATATCGCGACGCCCGACCACTGGCATACCAAGCCGCTGGTCGAAGCGATGCTGGCCGGCAAAGATGTTTATTGCGAAAAGCCGCTGACGCTGACAATCGACGAAGGAAAGCTGCTCGAAAAGATTCAACGGGACACGGGCCGGATTGTTCAGGTCGGCACGCAACAGCGCAGCACGTTCGACAATTTCGTGAAAGCGATGGCGATTGTCCAACAGGGACGACTGGGAAAAATTGAAAGACTGGAAGTCTCGATTGGTGGCGCTCCGACCAGCCCCCCCATTCCCGTAGCAGAAATTCCGAAGCTGCTCGATTGGGATCGCTGGCTGGGACCGGCTCCGAAAGTCGACTACCGTTTTCTCAAATCGACTGCCGAGGGGACAGGTGATCATTCGAACTGTCATTACGAATTCCGCTGGTGGTATGAATACTCTGGTGGCAAGTTGACCGACTGGGGAGCCCATCATGTCGATATCGCAACCTGGGCTTTGCAGCTGAATGGTCAGGACGACGTTCCGCTGTCGATCGTTGGAACGGCCGAACATCCGGTCAAGTTCGCTGCGGGCATGCCGGTTGAACGGGATCGCTACAACACCGCGACGAAATTCCGCTTCAACGTTCGCTTTCCGGGCAATGTTGAGATGATCATCAAGGACGACGACAACGGAGTGTTGATTGAAGGGGACAAGGGTCGGATCTTCGTCAATCGGGGAAAGTTGACGGGGCAACCGGTCGAACAACTCGCGGATGATCCGCTGCCCGCCGATGCGCTGCAAAAAGTCTACAAGGGCCTGCCGATGGAAGGCAATGAACGCGCGGCCCATTGGGCGAATTTCATCCATTGCGTCAAGAGCCGCCAGGAACCGATCTCCGACGTTGCCAGCCACTGTAAAATGCTCAATATCTGTCATCTGGCAGGCATATCCGCCCGCTTTGGCCGCGAGCTAAAATGGGACGCGAAGACCTCGCAAATTGTCGGCGACGAACAGGCAAATTCGTTTCTGGCCCGCCTCTATCGCGCGGGATACGAAATCGAAATGTAATTGAGCTGAATCGGCCATCATCGTTGCCAGGCGATGGCCGGAACCTTCGACCGGGAGGTGAGCTTGGTTTTTATCTGAAAACAACGATGAAGAAAAATTTTGAAATGGCAGTTAAACTAATCTTGCCGATCCTGGTGGTCTTCTTTTTCATTCCGATGTCAATTGCGATTGGTTTGGGCAACTTTTTGAAAATGGGATTCCAGGGGAAAACTGTCATTGGCTTGATTTTGCCGTTATGCGCGTTTGGGTTCGCCTTTTATTGCCTGGTGAACGGACATTAGTGACAGCGCGAACGGGCGTGTCGACGGATGGGCGGCTTATACTTCCCTTGGATTGTTTGTCATCCTGTTCATTTCCACGAATCTGTTCAGTTCCAGAATATAGATTGGTCGAAATCCACAGAACCCAAGACGGCTTTGACTTCGCGGAGTGGCAATCGGGCCACGGAGCCGAAGTTTAAGAAGCCCCCAAGCGTGACGTCTGGTTTTGTAGCGATGCTTGCCGAAAGACATTTTTTGCTGATCCGTCACCACGTCAGCACTTGAAAGTTGGACGATCTCCCTGCTCGACGGATCGTTCGGCTTTGGCGCTACCCTGAATGATTTGCGGCAAATTCACTCGTTTGCGCGTCGTGCTTGTAATCGCGACATTTTACGCGGAAAGTTGCGATGTCCACTTAATCATCAACCTTTATCAAAGAGCCGACAAACATTAAATTGACGATTCGCGTCCTGTTTTAATGCATTGAACGACTAAAGTGAATCTGAGCTCAAATCCTGATATGGCTGGCATCGGAACGCCGGTGAATCCGCCGGGCCTACTGCAACGGAATGTTCCTTACATACTGGGGCTGGATTTGCGGAGTCTGGCTGCGTTCCGCATCTGCATCGCATTGCTGATTGTTGTTGATCTGGCTTCCCGGCTGCAGGATCTTCAGGCGCATTATTGCGATGCAGGTGTTCTGCCAAGAACCGCAGTGATTCAGCTGTATCACAGTGATGCTAACTGGTCATTGCATATGTTGAGTGGTGCTTGGCAATTGCAGGCTTTGTTGTTCGCGATTGCCGGCGTTTTTGCGTTGATGCTGCTGGTTGGATACCGTACACGGCTGGCAACCGTTGTTTGTTGGGTGTTGTTGGTTTCGTTGCATTCGCGAAATCCGCTGATCCTCTCGGGCGGTGACAACATGCTGCGCGTGCTGCTGTTTTGGTCCCTGTTTGTTCCGCTGGGCCGTTGCTGGTCTGTCGATCAAATATTGAAGAGAGAACCGTTGCACACGCACCAGTTCTGGTCATGTGCAACGTTGATCCTGATGCTACAGTTCTGCTTGGTGTACTGGTTCGCCAGTTTGTTCAAAAGAAATGCCGAATGGATGCAGGACGGCAGCGCGTTGTACTACGCGATGAATATCGATCATTTTGTCAGACCATGGGGTCGCTACCTGTTGAACTTCCCGTGGCTGTTGCAAAAACTGTCGTATGCTATGTTCCATTTGGAAGCGTTTGGCCCGTTCCTGTTTTTCTTTCCTTTCTACACCAAATGGACGCGGCTGTTGGGGATCGTCATCTTCGGCTCCCTTCATCTGGGCATCCTGCTGACGATGAAACTGGGGATTTTTCCGTGGGTCTGCTGGGCGGCGTTAGTGTTGTTCGTGCCGGGGCAAGTTTGGGAATTTCTGGCTGTCAGACTGCAATTTGCCAAGTGGATTTCCCTCGAACGACCCCAAAAATGGCTGGAGTCGCGTTTGCGAATCGCCGGAGGGGCTTCTAATCATTCGGACGAGTTGAATCG
>JBGSXT010000258.1:0-2361 GCA_041751295.1 Mariniblastus sp. | reverse complement strand
TACTCGATTTTCAGCGTTTCGGTTTCCGGTCAGGGTCAGGTGATCAGCCTCATTGTGCTCGTGGCTCTGTTTGTGTGCCTCGCTCCAACCACGATTGGGGCGCTGCTGTCGGCCATCGGAATAGCAGGTGTGAATCGGCTCAGTCAGGCCAACGTCATTGCCATGTCCGGCAAGGCCGTCGAAGCAGCCGGGGACGTCGATGTCCTTCTGCTCGACAAGACTGGCACTATCACGCTCGGCAATCGTCAGGCGACCCAATTCATACCGGCTGCCGGCGTAATGGAACAGGCGCTCGCGGAAGCCGCCCATCTGGCTTCAATGGCCGACGAAACTGCCGAAGGGCGCAGTATCGCGGTGTTGGCCAAGCGACAGTTCGGACTGCGAGGCCGGGAACTCGAAACTATCAAACCAAACTTTGTCCCTTTCTCCGCCCGTACTCGCATGAGCGGCGTTACCGTAGATGGCCAGGAAATCCGCAAGGGTGCCGCTGACGCAGTCGAATCGCATGTCCGCAGCCTCGACGGTTTTTTTCCAACGGATGTGCGAAGCACCGTCCAGAGAATCGCCAAATCCGGCGGCACCCCATTGGTCGTCAGTCGCGATTCACAGGTCCTTGGGGTCATCGAACTGAAAGACATCGTAAAGGGGGGTATCAAAGAACGTTTCGCGGAACTACGTCAGATGGGAATCAAAACGGTGATGATCACCGGCGATAATCCGCTGACGGCAGCCGCCATTGCTGCTGAAGCAGGCGTCGACGACTTCCTGGCGGAGGCAACCCCGGAAGCCAAACTATCGCTGATTCGCCAGTACCAGAATGGCGGGAGGCTGGTCGCCATGACTGGCGACGGAACCAACGATGCACCCGCCCTCGCACAGGCCGACGTGGCAGTGGCCATGAACAGCGGAACGCAGGCGGCGAAGGAAGCGGCCAACATGGTCGACCTCGACTCCAATCCCACGAAACTGATCGAGATCGTGAATATCGGCAAGCAGTTGCTGATGACTCGTGGCGCGCTGACGACGTTCAGCATTGCCAACGATGTGGCCAAGTATTTTGCGATACTTCCGGCAGCGTTTTCCGTAACCTATCCATCGCTCAAAGCGCTTGATCTGATGCACTTGGAATCGCCGTCGAGCGCAATCCTATCGGCCGTGATCTTCAATGCCCTGATCATCATCGCGCTCATCCCGCTGGCGCTTAAAGGTGTTGCTTATCGCCCCGTCGGCGCAGCCCAGCTCTTGCGAAATAATCTGCTCGTCTACGGTCTTGGCGGACTCGTTGTACCGTTCATCGGCATCAAGGTGATTGACCTGTTGCTATCTGCTTTTCATCTCATCTAAGGAAAATCGTCGATGCTCACACAACTGCGTATTGCAACCTTGATCCTGATTGCAATGACGATCCTGACAGGTGTTGTCTATCCGCTGCTCGTCACTGTCATGGGACAAATATTTTTCGCGAAGTTGGCCAACGGCAGCATTTTGCTGGATGGCGAAGCCAGGATCGGTTCAGAGCTGATCGGGCAATCGTTTTCCAAACCCGAATATTTCTGGGGGCGATTGTCAGCAACCAGCCCGGTACACTACAACGCGGCTGCATCAAGTGGCTCGAACTTCGGTCCCATGAACCAAGAACTGAAGCGGTCGGCCAAGATTCGGATCGCGGAACTGGCAGCTACCGGGTCAACTGGTGACAAGATTCCAATCGATCTTGTGACGGCATCTGGAAGCGGTCTTGACCCCCACATCTCCCCCGCAGCGGCGGAGTACCAGGTCTCTCGCATCGCAAAAACACGTGGTTTAACGGTGGAAACCGTTCGAACCGTTGTTGGCCAACACACGCAGCGACGGCAGCTGGGCGTACTGGGCGAACCGCGCGTTCATGTACTCCGCCTCAATCTTGCTCTCGATCGAGTCCAAAATCGGGAATAATGGAAAAGTATGGAACAACGTCCCGATCCCGATGTCCTCCTGGCTCAGGTCCAGGCAGAGGAAGCACACTCACAGCGAGGCGCGCTGAGAATTTTCTTTGGCTACGCTGCAGGAGTCGGAAAGTCCTATTCGATGTTGGAAGCCGCTCACAAGGCAGTGGCCCAGGGGCGGGAAGTCGTTATTGGTTATCTCGAACCCCACGCCCGACCCGAAACCCAGGCGTTGGTTGAAGGATTGGAGATGCTGCCCATTCGAGAAATCAACTATCGCGGGGTGACCCTGCGCGAGTTTGATGTTGACGCCGCTCTAGTCCGGAATCCCGATGTGCTGCTAGTGGATGAACTGGCCCACACCAACGCAGTGGAATGCAGACACGAGAAACGGTGGCAGGACATTGAAGAACTATTGCGGGCTGGCATCAACATC
>JBGSXT010000257.1:0-14687 GCA_041751295.1 Mariniblastus sp. | reverse complement strand
TTGACCCTGGAAGTGATCCGCGAAGCGATTGCCCATCGCGCGGTCCAATACGATGCCACCGGGGACGAGCACTATGACTGCGTCAGTGCCCTGATCAAGAGCATCCGTGGCAGCGATCCCGATGCCGGAATTTACTGGCTGGCAAGAATGTTGGCCGGGGGCGAGGAGATTCGCTTCCTGTGTCGACGCCTGATCATACTTGCCAGCGAGGATATAGGAAATGCCGACCCTGCCGCGTTGCCATTAGCTGTCGCGGCCTCCCAGGCCTGTGAACAGATTGGACTGCCGGAGGCTCAATTGATCCTTTCTCAAACCGTGACCTATCTGGCGTGTGCACCAAAATCGAACGCAGCGACTGTGGCCATCAGCGAAGCGAACAAAGACATCCGCGATGGCCGGATTCTGCCCGTTCCCCGTAATTTGCGCGATGGCCATTATCCAGGCGGCAAACGGTTGGGGCACGGCGTCGACTATCACTATTCGCACAATGACGACGATGGCGTAGCCGCCCAGGACTATTTGGGAATCAATCGGGAATATTATCGCCCGGTGGATCGAGGGTTCGAAAAGGAATTGCAGGCACGATTAATCCAAATCAGAACGAAGCTGCGGAGTAAAGCAAACTCCGGAAATTGATACTCGCCTGATCGTTACTTTGTCGAGGTATTTAATCCAGGTATTTAATCCAGGTCCGCAGAATGCGACCACAACGATTCGGATAAATATCCATCGGAACATCCGCCTGCACGAAATAATTGGCGGGAACTTTGTCCTGTTCCCCATTTCAATTATTGGGCCGGAAGACTGAACATCGCCGGTTTCTGGACGGGGAGCACAGTTTCCCGCATTTAATGCCCGCTGGCACAGGTTCTTCTGATGAAACCCGCGAGCCAGCTTCAACTTTTTTCCATATTGAGGAACAGGATCATGTACAGAACCTTTGTCAAACGAACCAGTCATTTTGTCGTTCCAGTATTGCTGGTCGCATACGGAATGTTTTTTTCGGCCACAGCCGAGGCAAATAATGTCGAGGCCAATCGGGAAGGCTCACTGATTACTGTTCGCGGTGACAGTGCCGGGAACGATATTATCATTTTAAGGGACGGCCGGGGGGGTGTGGTTGTCCGCGGTCAAAACGGCACCACGGTCAACGGCGGTCCTTCCGTTCGATTCAGCAACATTGACTTGAATCAACTCGACATTCGGATGTTTGAGGGTGCGGATACCGTTCGATTATCGAATCTTGAGATCAACAACGATCTGTTCGTCAATCTTGGTCCGGGCACCGATCGCCTGTTCAGCACCGCGCAACCCTGTTTTATTGGCGCAAACGTTGCGATCGAGGGGGAAAGTGGCAATGAGATCATTCGACTGTACGGTATGACCATCGGCCAGGACTTGGCCATTAACAGTCAAGTCGGCACATCGAATGTTGAACTTCGGGATTTGACCGTTGGGCTCGGATTGACCGTGATTGGCGATAATTTGCAGGATACGGTTTCGTTGCTGCGCTGCGATGTGGGAGATACGACTTCGATCGAAACCAAGGAAGGCAATGATCAGGTGAGCGTATTGGATCATGTCGGGTTTGATCTGTTTGTCAGCACCGACAAAGGGAGTGACGGTGTAACTTTGGACAACGTGCTGACCGATGAAGACATCGGCGTTTTCACAGGCGAGCAGAACGACACGGCCGTTTTCACCGATGTCACGAGCGGGAAAAACATTAACGTCGCAATGGATACGGGAAATGACATATTCGTTGGCACCAACGTGTTTGCCGAATTCGATGCCGTGTTCATTGGAGGCAATAGCACGGACACGTTCAATGATAACGGAGTCGCCGGCGGCGAAGAAACCAACATCATTGAGTTTGAAATCTTTCCCTAAATCTCTAATGGAATTGGAATTTTGACCGCCGAGTGAACATGATGGACAAAACCCCATAAATTCTCGAACCGCCAGCAATTTTTGCTGGCGGGTTCTTCAATTGGACGACGTTTTTTCGCCATCGCCAAATGAAAATATGCCGCATTTTTGTTATTAAAAAACTTTGGGAGCTTTGCGGGGACTCCTGACCGTTATGATGTAATTCAGAGGTATCTAACTGGACAGCGCCAGGTTCGATCCGATTTGTTGGAAATACAAGCACGAAGCGCACGCTAGTGAATTTGGCCGCAAGTCCTTCACTCGCTTGTGCATCGGGCTTGTACTTGTCCAAACCCGGCGCTGTCCAGCTAATCACTCATTGGGCTCGACAATCACAGGCCGGACCGAACCTGGCCGGTGATCAGAACGTTTTGCCATGACAAACAGTGACCCACGACATTCGACAGACCAGTCGCTCCTGAACGGAATTCGTACCGGCAGTGAAAGTGCGGCAACGGAAGTCTTTGCGCGGTATTCGCCGAAACTGTTGTCTGTCGCCAGAACCCGACTGTCGGCCATGCTGAGTTCGCGGGTCGACCCGGACGATATCGTGCAGTCGACGTTCAAAAGCTTTTTTCGCCGCGCGAGCCACGGCAGCTACGTCGCCCCGGAGTCAGGCGATTTATTCAATTTGTTGATTGTTATCGCCATGCGGAAGGTCAATGCAAAGTCCGAGTTTCACCAGGCAGCCATTCGGGACGTGCGGCGGTCAAAAAGAATGGACCACTTGAGCCAGACCTGGCAAGGGGACGAACAGCCGCTGCGGGAACTTTGTTTGACGATTGAGGAAATCTGCGAAGGGCTTTCCGAGACGCAGAAAACGATCATCGCCCTGCGTTTGGAGGGTTATACCGTGGACGAAGTTGCCGGGAAATCAGATCGAAGCAAACGGACGGTCGAACGGGAATTGCAGAATTTCAGGAAATCCCTGAGCAGGTATTTCGACCCCTGAAAACGCAGGTAAAGTAAAAAACGGGATTTTGTGGCGGTTCATCGACAGCCATCCGCATTTCAGCACGGCAGTTGGCTTGTCTCCGTTTCAGATTGTCATCGGACCAGTTTGACGAATGATAAAAAGTACGAACAATTCGAATCTGGCGCCAGCGACGGTTTGGGAATACGTGGATGCGTTCGAAAGTGCGCTGAGGCAGTCGGACGAAGTTCACCCCCGGGATTTTTTTCCGAGCGGTGAATCGCCGATATTTGAAGAAGTCGTCACCGAAATATTGCGGATCAAACTGGAATTCGATTGGTCGGTTGGCAAACAGAATTCTCTGGACGATATTATCGGGCAACATCCTGAACTTGCATCCCAGCGGCAGATTATGTCGCTGGTCGCTTACGAAGACTTCCGTCAACGGAGGATTCACAAAGTCGACATCAACCCTGAACTTTATCGGAAACGGTTTGGAATCCAGGCCGACGGCTGGATGGAAGGCTGGGAAGCCGATTCCAACCATCACGAACACGGTCTGGACGATCCCGATTCTCCCGATTCGATCGGTTCCCCATCGCCGTGTCCGGTCAATCCTGGCGAGACTGACCATCGACATGCGGCCACTACAGATGCCGGGGGCCAGGCTGGCGGCGCGAACTCTGTCCAGAGCCGGAATGTGTTTCCCGAACCCGGAGAGCATTTTGACAAGTTTGAAATTGTTGCCGAGTTGGGTCGCGGCGCGTTCGGTCGTGTGTATGTTTCCCGACAACCCGATTTGGCGAATCGGTTGATTGCCCTGAAAATCACTGCCATGCCTCTGGGCGAATCACAACGTCTGGCGAAACTGCAGCACGCCCACATCATGCCGATCCATTCTTTGCATCAATCGAACGGCATGTTCGCGCTTTGCATGCCGCTGTTCGGAACGGCAACGCTGAAAGATGTTGTCGATGATTTCGTGATGGAACAGACAACGGATCCAGCGAACAGGGACAGCGGCAGCTCCAATTCCCGAACTTGTTTTCAGACCAGCGGACGGCATTTTGCCGCAACGATTGAGCGGCAGCAAGACCGCCTGCCCGAATCCGTTCGTCCCGAGGCTTGCATCAATTCATCCGAAAATGACATCCAGTTCGGGAAATCCGATTCCGAACTGCTGATTGAGCGATACCCCCAGTGGAGTCATGTCGAATCGGTCCTTCAGATTGGTTTGCAGTTAGCCGAAGGACTACATCATGCCCATTCACGAGGCATCCTGCACCGCGACATAAAACCGGCCAACGTTTTGCTTTCCGACGATGGCACTCCCCTGTTGCTGGATTTCAATCTCAGCCGCGATGACCAACGCCTGCCAGGTTTTGCCACCCATTCCATCGGCGGCACTCTGCCCTACATGGCGCCGGAACACATTCGTTCGATGCTGACGGGTGACGATTCCATCACTCTCCGGACTGATATTTATTCTTTAGGCGTTGTTCTGTACCAGCTGTTGACGGGCAGACTTCCTCACGATCTGTCGGTTGACTGCGTCCACGATTTAGGTGCGGCGATTGAATTGCGGCAGCAGCCGCTCAAGCCACCGCGTGAGTTGAACCCGTCCATTTCACCGGCAGAACAGGCAATCGTATTGAAGTGCATTTCGAACGACCCAATGGACCGATACGCAAGCGCTGCCGATCTGGCCGTCGACCTTCGCAATCACTTGAATCATCGACCCCTGACGCACGCTGGCAATCCATCATTAAAGGAACGATTGATCAAATATTCACGGCGGCATCCGAAACTCGTTTCCGTCAGCACGATGGTCATGATTTCGCTGCCGCTGATATTTGCGGCCCTGTATTACGCGCTCCAGTTCCGGATTGAAAATCTGCGCCACGAAAGCGTTGAGATTTATGAAGACTTCATCAAGTCCGTGCATCGCGCCGAAGCCGAATTGTTGTTCCCCGATGGCGGTTCGCATTCGACCGGCCTGCAAAGGGGGCAGGATGCGCTGGCCCATTATCGCGTATTGGATGACGACCGATGGCAGGAATCAGCCGAGTTCACTTATCTGCCGGACCAGGAAAAGAATCTGGCGCGTCAGCACGTAAACCATTTGTTGTCGCTGATGGACGCGGCTGCCGGGCCGGATGTTCCAAGTCGCGATTTTGAAAGAAAAATCCGGGAAGGTGAAGCGATCAGTGCCTACAGAGACAAGGCGCCATTACAACCCGCTCGTGACGAGCCGTTGATGGCTGCGACCGATCTTTATCACCGCCAGAACTATGTCGCTGCAATTGAAATGATCGATCGGGCCATTGACGAGGCACCGGATCGGTTTGCCTTGTGGTTTTTGATGGGCAAGTGCCATTACGAGCTGCGCGAGTATCGGCAGGCCGATCACTGTTACGCATTGGCTGCTTTGACAGATCAGCAATCGGCCATGTGCGCTTTAGGGCGGGCGTTGTGCAATTATTGGTTGAATCAGGACGACGAAGCCTTGTCGCAACTCGCCAAAGCGGAAACCATTGACCCGGGTATCAATGCAATTTACGTCAACCGGGCATTGATATATGAACGCCAAAAGAAGTATCCGAAGGCGTTGACCGAGTTGAACAAAGCATTGAACCGCGATCCGGATGCGGCTCGGTATTTGATGGCTCGCAGTCGAGTACTGCGTTTGGCTGGCGATATCCAGGGCGCGGATGCCGATCTGGAACGAATCAAACAGGTGGAACCGAGTGACCCGGAAAGCTGGTTGATGAAAGGCATCGCGCGTCTGTCCGAATCGCCGGATGCGGCACTCGAAGATTTTCGCCGTGCATCGGCGTGGCCAACCATGGCAGCCGTTGCAAGGCAAAACATGGCGCATGTGTTGAGTGAACATCTGAAGCGGCCCGACGAAGCGATTCATGTGTTGGCCGAGCTGCTTGACGACCAACCCGATTTTCTTCCCGCCATTGCGGGCCGGGCTGTATTACATGCCCGGTTGGGCAATCGGGATCGGGCTCTGGCGGATGTCAAACGATGCCTGAAACTTGATCCATCCCCACAGATTCAATATCAGATTGCCTGTGTCTATGCCCTGCTTTCCCAGGCCGGAAATGACCACGGGAACGTAGCAGCAAATGGCCCGCCCGATGAAAAATTAATCGAGCGGTCATTGCATCATTTAAGCATCGCCCTCATGCCAGCCTACGGCAGTCAGGTGATTGCAACCGACAATGATTTAAGACCACTTGAAAAATCAGAAGCTTTTCGAAGCCTGAAACAGGGTGTACAGACGGTCAATCAACATGCCGAGTGAGTCTCGGTCAAAGCGCACGAGACGGAAAGCAGACGCCAGGCGAAAAAAAGTCCATTTTTGAGAGTAATAGTCATGATGAACAATCTTCGAGCCGGCTGCAAATGGATCATTTGCCTGTACGTCCTGTTTTCCAGTTTGCAGACAGAAGCACAGCTTTCGTCTTTGCCGCCGCTGCCGTGGCCGACAACCGACCCCATCACGATCAGTTTTGCGCCCGATAATGTCGAAATCGGGCGGTTTCGCAACGAACTTTCATTGCATCTCGACAGTCAGCTCGGCAATCCCGACTGGAAAATCGAGATTCTGCGGGCGGTTCAAACCTGGGCACGCTATTCCGATGTTCAATACGCCGTGATTCCCGATAGCCGCCGTGCGTTTGGTGTGCCCGGCCTGTCGCAATCGGATCCACGTTTTGGAGACGTTCGCTTAGGTGCATTTCCGCAGGAGGAAGTCCTGGGCAACGCGGTTTTCTACCATCCATCGGTGGGAACCTGGGCCGGCGATATCTTTCTTGATACGAACCGCGAATTTTACATTCACGATTGGGACGGCGGTGATCCGGATCCTGATCGATTCGATCTGTTTTCCGTGTTGCTGCACGAAGTGGGAAATACACTCGGTTTGACTGACGACGAATTCAACCCGGAATCCGTGATGTTCTTTGCCTATCTCGGCCCGCGATTCGATTTGAGTCAAGTTGACATCGACCGCATCCAGATGCTGTATGGCCCGCCCAGCGAAGATCCGTTTGAACTGACCGGCAATAATGACGATTTCGCATCAGCGACCCCGATCGCGTTTCCGGGCGACTTTGCCACAACACTTCAGGCCGGTACTTTTGGTCGCATCCAACAATCCGACGATGTCGACATCTATCGTTTCGAAGGAACCTCGTTGGCAGAGAATTGCTGGTTGAAGTTGCGGTGCAAAGGAAACAGTCTGTTGTGCAGTCGGATCACTGCCTACGACGCCCAGTTCAATGAAATTGCCACCAACCAGGCCGAAAGTCCCCTGCAGAACAATGTTTACAAGGAAATCACCAACATCGAGCCTGGCGAAACGATTTATGTCGCCGTCCAGTGGTCCGATGTTCCTGATTTTGATTTTGGCGATTACCAACTGGTGCTTGATTTCAACGCCAACGCAGGGGACGAGGCGGCAGCTGACGAAGAAGGAGACGATGACGATGACGATCAGAATCCCTTCTTTGAAGCAGGCGATGACGAACTCGTCGACATGCTTTACGAATTGCTTGGATTGGTCGACGATGAAACCAACACCAACAACACTCTCAATACGGCGGTTCAACTTTTCTCGCCGATGGGAACTCCGGCAGGTTCGCGGTTCGAAATAATCAGTGCCATCAGTGCCGCCTCGGATCGGGACATGTATCGTATCGAAACTTCGGCGACGGCCACTGGGACCATGGTGATCGACATTGCCCCGTTGGGACTGGAGCCGGCATTTTATGACGTGACCGTAACCAGTTCCAATCGAGACCCGATCAGCCTCAGTCGGGACTTTCGCAACACGGGTGACTTGAAGGTTGTGGTCCGCAACGTCCAACCGAATTCAACCTACTACGTTCGCGTTCAAAACAGAACGGGTAACGCGGAACATGGAAATTACCTGATGCTGATCAACGTCGCGGATGGTTCGGGCCAGCTGGGACACATTCAGCAGGTGCTTCTGGACAACGCCAATCCGGATCAATTCGGGACGTTTACAACTTTCAAAACCCAATTGTTTCTGTTCGAGATGTCGATGCAATCCGTTGACATCAACAATCAAGCCTGCCAGCTGACGATCTACAGCGATTCAGGTCAGGTTGAATTAGTCACTTCTGCCCGTCCGGGACATGATTCCGTTGCCTTTGCCTGGCTCCAGGCAGGCGAACACTACGTACGATTTACAGCCCAAACCCAGAATGGAGCGGCGATCGCGGCGTCCATCGTCGACTTGGAAGGAGCCAGCATTTCCGACGATGAAGGTCCAGTTCTGATCGACATCTCGGGCAACCCGATTTCCGGCTCGCAAACTCCCGGGAACAACCCTACGCCGCCACCAACATGGAATTTTCCAGCAACACTCACCATTCTTTTCGATTTGGTAGTGCCGCCCGAAAATCCCTGGTTTTAGCAGGACGGATTGCTAATCCGTCCGTTACGTTATTTAGCGAGGACGGATTGGCAATCCGTACTGCGGTATTTTTTACATCCGCCGCTCGCGACATCGCGAGCAAAACCGCAAAGGCGTCTCATCGTCATTGGCTTTTCGCGGCTTTGACAACTTTCGCGATTTGGTTCTGTCGTAGATTACCCAATAATTCGTGTCCGGCGAACTAACGGCATCAAGAAGATGCCCATCAGGATCGTAGCGCTGGCCGGTTCCGGGATGGCGGTCGATTCGATCGTCAATTCGCTGAACAGAATGCCCACCGGCTGAAACGGTCCGTCGTCGATTGTCCAGTTGAATACGGACAGTCCGGTAAAATCGTAGGTGCCCAAGGCATCCAGAATATCCAATGATGACAATGTATCTCCGCTATAGGTGACCGAAAAATTGTCGCGGAACTGGTCAAAATTTCCGGCCTGAGCGATTGGTACACCGGCAGGAAAATCGGGGTCGGTCGACAGGTAGAATCCATCGACTGCCGGATCATTGTCCCGCAACACGAAGTACGGTGTTTGACCCGCTGGAAATGGATTCTGGAGTCCGATCGCATTGCCAGCGAACGACAGAGAAAACGAATCGTGGTTAATCACGTAGCCGCGAGTTGGAAAATTCGCGCTGTTTTGAAAATCGCTGGCGTCCAACATGAAGGTCATGATCGCCGCATCGCCAACATTGACATCACCCAGGAATCCACTGTTCACCTGATTGAATTCAACTTCGCCAGAAACGGTAACGATGACCGACTGGGAAAACAGACTGCCTGTCATCCACGCAATTACCGCAAAGGCGATCGAGGCAATGATTCTTTTGTTCATAATATTTCTCACGGAAGTTTACGAAAGTTATCAGGAAGTATCCTAACATTCACTATACCCTCCTGCAACGGTTTCCAGTTCCATATAGCCACGAACCAGCGAGCCCGAATCACTCGCGCGGGCGATGTACGCTGTCTAACAGCAAAGTAACCGAACAAAATCACCTTGCCGAAAAACATCGTAACCTAAGGGCTGGCCGGAAGCGATCCAGTCCGGATTCAATAACCAGGACGGCGTAAAGGGTTGTATTCCCGCCGGGACGGATGACAATAATGACGTGTTGCAAACTCGTTTCATTCTGCCATTTCGCCGAGTATGAGCTGTGTCACAGACATCGCCAGATACTGACTTGAAAAAAGCGACGATTTCGAACGTTTCCCAAACACAAGAGGAAGAAATAAATACCGTCTGCGGTACTGCGTCGGCGGCAGAATCGGACATCGGATCTCAGTTGTATGCGGACCCTCCGCCACGGCGGCATCCGATTCAAGAAGTCGACCAATTGGCAAGGTGGCTGGATTCTTCCAATTTTTCAGATCGCTCGCCGGCAGGGCCGTCCAGCGAGTCAATGCCAGTTCCCGACGTCGATGGCTACGATGTTCTGGAACTGCTGGGCTCCGGCGGGATGGGGCTGGCCTACAAGGCGCGCCAGAAAGGACTTGACCGGCTCGTCGCGCTGAA
Organism: Mariniblastus sp.; assembly: GCA_041751295.1. Taxonomy (GTDB): domain Bacteria; phylum Planctomycetota; class Planctomycetia; order Pirellulales; family Pirellulaceae; genus Mariniblastus. The sequence goes on along the minus strand of JBGSXT010000257.1, from coordinate 4,861 downwards.
ACTGATCCGCGAGGGGCCTTGGGCATCGGACGAGCAACGGCGACGATTTCGAGTTGAAGCCCAAGCTGCCGCGCGCCTTCAGCACCCCAACATGAAGTGCCTGGAGAAAAAACCTCAGCAACGTTACCCGTCCGCCCAGGCGCTGGCCGATGATTTGGGCCGTTTTCTGAACGCTCAAGCCATTCTCGCCAGGCCCGTCGGCTCGATCGAACGCGTCATGAAATGGGTTCGTCGCCGTCCCGCCGCAGCTGCGCTCATTCTGTTGGCTGCCTTGGCACTGGCTGGATTTGTCGGCGGCATGGTCGCGCACAATGCGCTGTCGCGTACAGAAATCCAACGGGCCGAAGCGGAAAAGACGCGAGCCGATCACAACTATCAACAGGCGCGGGAAGCGATTAACCGCATGCTGGACAGGTTGAACGCGAGGCATCTCGCAGACACGCCGAAGCTTAAGGAGCTGAGGCGCGATCAGTTGGAAATCGCGCTGTCCTATTATCAGACCGTGTTGGAGCAACTTCGCGAACCGGATTCCGCCATTCGACAGGACGCGGCCACCGCCCATCTGATGACGTCCGATCTTCAAATGCGGCTGGGCCAGGAAACGGAAGCGAAACGTAATGTGCAAACCGCGCTGGAAATTTATCAACAGCTTTGTCAGGAGCAACCAAGTGTCGTCGAGTACAGAGGGGCATTGGCGAATTGTTTCAAATCGCTTGCAGATCTGGAGGAAATAAATCGGTTTGAAAATGCGGTTGCCTATTACCAGCAGGCAGATGCCGTTTATCAAGAGTTGATCCGCGACCAACCGGAGACTCGAATCTGGAAAACGCAACGAGCCAAAACCCAAAATCAACTGGCCGCCCGATACGTGAATGTACGCGATTTTGCCAAGGCAGTTGAATATTACAAACAGGCGTGGGCAATCCATGAGGATGTCCTTCGGAACGACCCGAACAATACTGAGCTTCGTTTTGAGATCGCTCAAGTAGCGGTTAATCTGGCCTTGATACAACAAACGAAGGAGGCCTTCCGCGAGGCCGAATCGAGACTTGATCCGTTGTTTCAGGACGATCCGACCAATGTGGACTATGCGACGACACTTAGCTCGACTTTTTCCGTTTTAAGCGGCTTGAGCGAGTCCATATTGTATCACAGCACGTGCGGTGGCCGGTAGTTTCAGTACAGCTCGTGCTCCAGGTACCTGTGCAAAAACCCATTCGCTCCACAAATACCGTCGAACGCTGGCGATCATATCAGAATGGGTGGTTCCTGATTTGCCAATCCACGATTTGACCGTGACGTGCTGACTCGACCAAGGCAGCGTATCGTAGAAGATTACCGTCAGTGTATACAAGCTGAATAACAGTGGAGCCATGCGCAGCACCGTTTGCTGGCTCCAACCACGGGTCGTCTCCAAGCCCAACTGCGAACGCATTTCTTGAAACGTGGTCTCGATGTTCCAGCGACCCCCATACAATTCGATCACCTCTTTGGCGCTGAGCGAAGTATCGGTGGTAAAAAAGTATTCGTCGCGATGCGTCCCGCTCCGGTCTCGGACAAACACCCATAGCACCGGCACCATCCCCTTTCCGCTTTTGTACCAATGTCCCTGGCCCGTGATCACTTCGACCAATCGCCAACCACCGCCGTACCAACGCACTCTCAGTGGTTTCGCCTTGCCGTTTTTCACGACGTCTTGAGGTTTCGGCAGGGCTTTGCCTTTGCTCGCTGGGCGGCCGTTCTTTTTATTCTTGCGCGCAGGAGCAGGTCGAAACAAGTTGGCATCGGGAACGAATTTGCTGACCAACCCCAAACGACGACGATGACGGTAGGCAAAACGGGCAACTTGTTGAGTCCCATAAGCTCCATCACCTGCAAAACGGAACTTTCTCTCGGGAAACCAGTGCATCACCAACGCCAACAGACCACACATCAGTTCGGCCGGCGTCTTGTGACGGCGACCTTCTTTCTTATTCGTTTCCGCACTTCGATACAACGTGACCAACACGGGCAAGGCAAACGGTCGATTGCCGTAAGGGAGATCAACCAGAATCGCCAGTACGATCCATTTGTAGCCATAACGGAAGGCCGTGTGAGAGTGCGAACTGCGAACCGCATCTCGATGACGGGCTTTGCCGTAAACTCTTTTGCCACGATGACCGTCGACCGTCTCATCGCCCACCAGGCGTATCACACCCGTCGGCACCCAACGCTCAATCACAAACCTGGCGATCACATAAGCCAATGGGCGAGAGCTCCATCGGCGATGAGAAAACACTCGGTGATAAGTCGAAGGGTTCACAAAATCAATCAGACGCAGTAGACGAAGTACATTGCAGACTGTTCGATCACCCACCGTCAAAATAGCAGCGGCACAGAACAGAACCATTCGCCGTGCAGTGGCTGGCCTGGCAAACGTCGCTACCAAACTAGACAACAAAGGCTTAAACTGTTGAGGAACACGAATCATGGCGGCTTCCTTGCGCAAGTGAGTGTTTGTGAATATTCACAAACTTGAACCAAGGAGGCCGCTTTTACCTACATCAATCAGTTTCAAATCAAGCTCAAAAAACGGAAAAAGTCGAGCTTAGAAGATCCGCGCAGAGAACGAAGCAAAGCTCCACCGCCGCGAGACGCTTTATGGCGACTTCATTACGGAAGCTTCGCGTCTGACCATCGAGGCGTTAAGCCATTCGTTGGAAAAACCCGACACGTTTGTGAACCTTTACTCAGGTAGTAATACGCAATGCCGAAGGAATCCAGTTTGCGGCTGCGGATCGGGCTGCTCCCGCCTACATCAAAGATCATGGACCAATCGATGGGGTTTGGCTCGCCATCGCTGATTCCGGCGTTGCCGAACACGCCCCAACTGCGTGTCGTATCCGTGGGGTCGACCCACAGCGCCTGGTCGAATAAGTACGAAATCCACCACGAGCCGAGGACGAGAGTCGTCAGCGGAAGTCGTGGGATCGTCGGCGGGAACATGTTTAGCGACTGGGGATCCAAGATGCCATACTGTCCGGAACTGTACGCTCCCCAGAGACTTTGATGTCCCGGCATGCCGAAAAACGTAGTCGGCAGGCTGACAGTGGGGTAGATGATCGCCCCGTTATCGAAGAGCAATTCAAAGCCGCTCGTCGTCGAGGCATCATTAGTATCGAACACAGTTAACGTGGCTATCGGTTGACCATCCTTGAGAATGGCGGCCCCTGCACCGAGCGTGGCGTAGTTCATTGTTCGTCCGAGGATTGGGTTCCAGACGAAAGCGGCGTTCATGAAGCCGGCATCAAGTCCGCGTCCCTGCATGAATGGCTGCTAGACGTTATCGACTGTATTTATTTTCCCGCCGAACAGGATGAAGTTCTCCGAAAGCGCTTGGGTAAATTTGACTGCGGTCAGAGCAGACTCGTCGCCGAAAAAGACTGGATGAGCCCGGCCTATATTCACCGGTAGTACTCTGTCGAGCTGATATCAAACGTATAACCGTTGTCGCGGAGATCTTGTCGCGATCCACACCAATCGCCCGTCAACTTCAGGCGGGAATCCCAAGGACCGCAAAACGAAGCAGGCTCTGACGCAATGCTGATCGGGTAGAGTTCTGCTTCGCCCGCGGCGGGATCGTTGCCAGGTGACAGGTTGTCAGCAATGCCCAAGTCGCTTTGGTTTGGTAAATGGTCCCGACTGGCCAGTTCACGATCGATCCGAAATTATGCTTGCTCGATCTCTCTGCGCCGATTAAGGAAATGGGAAGCACCTCGCGAGCGTGGCCGTGGCACGAGGGAATGGGTCAGTTCATTTAATCGGCCAGCATGAAGGCAGGATTTAATAATTTCGCAAGGTTTTAATACAACGCCAGCCCCAAGGCCATTTCCGATTTTTTACTCGGGTAGGGCGCAAATTGGGCTTTTCGGATCTTCTGTTGGCTGCGAACGCCATCGGCAGGTCCTCCGCGCGTCGTCCAACTCGCGTACAACGAGTCCGAGTTTCGGGGCGGGTTCGGTTTGAGCAAGCCAGCGCGAAAGTGAACCCCACTTCCATTGCTCCGTGCGCTGTACTGGTCCGGCACGCAGCGCGTTGCGTTCGACGTAGCGACACACCGTCAGGAAGTGTCCTAGTATCTAGCTGACACCTTAGCTGACACCTTATTCCACTTTTACCTCGTTAATGTCCGGCTGCAATTGTTTTGAGCGTCAATATCGCAAAAACATGAAAAATGCCCGGCACGACGGCCGGGCGATTTACATCCATATCAAGTTGGGGATTCAATCTGCAAACTATTCAAGCAGACCTTTGTAGTTTCGCATCACCAAATGGCTGTCAATTTTCTGCACCAAATCGAAGGCGACACTGACGGCAATCAACAGTCCGGTCCCACCATAAAAACTGGCAACCATGTAATCGACATGCAACAGTTGGGCAATAATCGTTGGAATAACCGCGACCAGCGACAGAAACCCGGCACCGACATAAGTAATTCGTTCGATGACTTTTTCCAGGTAGTCTTCGGTTCGACGGCCCGGTCGATAGCCGGGGATGAACGTACCGTTTTCCTTCAGATTGGCCGCTATTTCTTTCGGGTTGAACGTGATCGCCGTCCAAAAATAGCAAAAGAAGTAGATCATTCCGATATAGATCAGGTTGTAAACCATCGACAACGGATCCTGCAGAGACGACCCGATATTAGTCAGGATATTGAAGAACCAGTTATTGCCCATGTTGCCGAGCCAGCTCAATAGAAATGGCGGCAGCATCAATAGACTGCTGGCAAAGATGATCGGCATCACACCCGCCTGGTTGATTCGCAACGGCATGTACTGTCGCGTTCCACCGTAAACCCGACGACCGCGGACGTGTTTGGCGC
>JBGSXT010000256.1:0-3826 GCA_041751295.1 Mariniblastus sp. | reverse complement strand
TCGGCCAGCAAAGATCGGCACCGAGCGAAAGACCAATTTGTCGAGTTGTGATGGACATGGATTTCTGCCTGTATTGAATTCGATGAAGGAAGGAAAATAATAGGCATAGGTTTCCAGCTGGTGGTTGCCAATTTTCAGGCTGGCAGCCTATGCCACGAAAGAGAATGGACAGTAATTTTCTGCTCGATTGTTACATATATGTGACCCACAGCGGGCCGGGGAACAGCCAGCTCAAACCGGCGCGCAGCTGATTTCGCCAGTTCTCCCAATTGTGACCATCGTACGCTTCGGCAAATTTGGTTTCGATGCCGCAGGCCCGCAAAAACGGTGCGAGTGAACGGTTTTCGTAGATCAACGACTCATAAACTCCACAACTGATAAACGCCTTTTTTGTGAACACGCCCGGCCGGGCGCGAAACTGGTTCATGAATTCCACAACCGGATCAAATACTGGACTGCGCGAATGGTGACCGATGTCCGTAAATGCGAATGAGCCCGATTGCACCAGCAGCGAATCGAACGAACCGGGATAGCGCCAGGCGGTCGACAATGTCGCCACGCCGCCAAAACTGGCCCCCATCATTCCGCGCCCCGACGATTCGGTGATCAGCGGATAGCGGCTCTCCAGTTCCGGAATCACCTCTTCCACAATATGTCGCGCGTGTCGTTCGTCATGAGCGTATTCGCGCAGGCGATTCTTCGGATTGGACATCGCCACGATCAGCGGAGCGACTTCCAGCCGACCGATCAGATTGTCCAGAACCTGTTTCAGACTTGAGTACCTGACGTAATCGTCGCCGTCGTGAACAACCAGCAGTCGGTAGCGTCGATAGTCCCGATAGTTGGCAGGCAGATAAATTCGAATCGTTCGCGGTTCACCAAACGCTTTGCTGTTGATGGAAACGGTCTCCATCCGGCCCCGCGCGACGCCCGGAGTTTCATAACACCAGTCGGGATCAACATACTGGCTGCAATGGACCACCGAATTGCCACCAAACGGATCGTAGGCCACATTTCGATTGAGCGGATCAAAAATCCATTCGTCGCGGCCGGATCGCATCACACCAAATTTGTATTCAATCCGCGAGCTTGGCGGAAATTCCATGGCCCGATACCAGACATCAGTCTTACCCAGTCGCGACATCGGCAAACTGGATGGCAGGCCATAGATCCAATGTTTGATTTCCACTTGATCCGCCGCACCGACGAACACAAAAGTGACCACAGAATCTTCGACCAAAGGAAACTGGTGTTCGCCGACAAAACGGGCAATTTCCGCGGGGGTCGCGGTCCCATCGAGTTTTTCAAATGCGGGAGATTGGATCATGAATCGAATTTCACCACGTTGCCGGAAGCATCCAACCGCTCGACCGCACCACGCCCCCGTGAAATCCAATTTCCGTTTTGCCGTTTGAGAATCGTTTGGTCATCAAATACGACACATCGAAACTGGTTGAATCGGCGGGCAAACAGTTCGACACGGGGCCGATCGTTCAAGTTCAACCGTGATCGAGCGCCTGGCAGTGGGAGCAGATCGTGGAACAGTCCCAACCCGGCTCGATTCACTTCTGCGTTGCCCGCACCCTGGGGAGGCGAGTCGTGAAAGAAGACAACCTGATCTGAAAGTGCCATCGCGCCGCCCGACCAGGCAATAATCGGCAGCTCGGGCCGCATTTCGAGAATGCCAAAAATCGTCAAGCGGTTCAAGATAATTGCGACGTGCCCACCAGCAATCAGGATCGCGTTGACTCGCTGTAACTGTTCGCGAATCACGTCCCGATGGCGGGCCACCAGCGGTCGATTTTCAGTTTGCAGCTGTTGTTCGTACTCGTCGAAAATCTGGCTGGTGCGCACAAAATATTGCCGGTCCAGCTCCCGCACCATTTCAATCGCCGACTCCCGTTCCGCATCCAGGTTGATCAGCGAATCCTGCCGCTGAATGATCTGTTTCGCCGCACCCAATAAATGGTTCAATCGATCGTTATAGGCATCGCGCAAATGCCGCAGCTTGTCCTGCCGTTTTCGCAGAGACTGGATCAATTCGGAATCGTTGGCAAACAGCTGTTCCGTCCGGGCAAACAGGTTCAGGTTGATCGCTTCGATTCCAATCGCGGCCTTGATTTCCTGGTCGTAATGTTCGTCGGTTTCCCAGCCGGCGGTGATCAGGGCAACCGGCGCCTGCAGCTGCAAATCTGAAATCGCGAATCGCAGGGACTCATAATTGGTTTGCGGGCCAAGCAGGGTCAGGGATCGCTGTGTGCCATTCTGTTGTGTCAAAGTGATTGAATCCGTGAGAGTCTTGTTTCTGTTTCATCACAATCCGACTGGTCAGACCGCGAAGCGTAATGTCTACTGGCCGCGGAAGTTCAATTGTCCTAAGAAATGTATTTTAAGCATCCAGTACGTACCTTTTGCCGAAAGGTACTTTGACCGAAATTGATGATTGTCAGCCGCAATGACATCCGGTTCGGCAACCCGGACGTACTTTTAAAACACTTTCTAATGGGCGTGAACCTTCACCGTCCGGCCAACATCGTCCATCATATGTCGCAAGTGATCGTAATCGGGATGTTTCATTCGTATCCAGGCATTGGCCATGTAACCCGCCTCGACGCCCTGCGTAGGCGTGCCCTCGGAAGGCAAATGGCAATCGGCAATCCATGACCCGAATCGATCCTGAATTTCATCGACACCGCTGTAGCCAGAGATGCGACCGTCCTGGTCAGGTCGCAAGGCAATGATTCCGGCACTGAGTCGTCTGGAAGCAGTGCCAGTCGTTTTGCCCGAAGTGATCGCCAACGCCCATTGGTGATACAGATCCAAATCGTTGGCCATGTTGTACAAATCCCACGCTTTCACTCCGGGCGGGCGGCAGCCGATTTCGGAAAACTTCAGCCCTTTGGGACCAAAAAACCATTCCATGTGGGTTGCGGCGGTTCCAATATTGAGAGCCTCAATCACGCGCCGACCCATTTGTTTGACTTCGTCGTATTCCTCGACGGTATCAATTCGATTGGTCGTAACGAACTGCGGCGAAATCCAGCGATGCCGCATGGCTTCGAGGACATTCGGAAAGTAGTGCGTGATGAATTCAAACGCGACCTGGCCATTGATCGAAATGGTATCATAAAACCCTTCATGCCCTTCGATGAATTCTTCCACAGCAACCTCGCCACCGTTGCCCACCTGAGATTTTTGCAGAGCCAAGCGAAGTTCATCATCGTTGGCGACTTTGAAGGTTCCCGATGCACCCGCACCACTTCGCGGCTTGACAATCAATGGATAGCCTACCGTTTGGGCGAATTGCCGAATTTCATCGACGTTGCCGCTTCCCAGCGATTCCGCGCAGGGGATTTTTGCCTTTCGCAGAATCTGTTTCATGGCCGGTTTGTCCCGACACAAAAAAGAGGTTTCGACCGAGATGCCGGGAATCGAGCAGGCTTCCCGCACCTTGGCAATCGGCATGATGTGGGCTTCGATCGTGGCCTCCAGCCGGTCCACCCACATTTTGCTTTGCACGAATTGGACCGCTCGAATCATAGCGGCTTCATCACAGACCGATCCGACCTGAATGTAATCAAACAGCCAGTCCTGCAGTTGCTTATCCAACGAATCCCGGCTCGATTCGCCGATTGCGATAACGGTTGCGCCAGCCTGGACCAAACCCCGAACGAATTCGCGTTGGTTGTTCGGAAATGCCGGTTCGACAAAGATTACGTTCATGCTGGTAGTCCGAATATTCAGTATTTGGCATTGTCGCAAAAGGGGGCTGGCCCTTTAGGCTCCTTTGCGGACAAAACCTGGTATTGTTTTTCTGGTAACCGTT
>JBGSXT010000255.1:0-1823 GCA_041751295.1 Mariniblastus sp. | reverse complement strand
CACCAGACGGCCCCGACGCAAGTCGGCGGGAGTCGTCACGCTCTTGACCTATTGCATTTGGCCCACGACAACCCTTCAAGTCTTACGTTACACGAAATGACTAGCCAAAACGCCTGATACAGGCAAATAGCATCGGAGAGGCTCCAAGTCTGCATGATTCAAGCAACGCGCCGCCATAGGGCAGGGCCAAAACCAAGCCATCCGCTGAACAAGGAGATCGTCCAGCATTGTGCGGCCCGTTTTCAGGCGTTTTTAGCAATAGATGTCAAACTTGATTGCGAGTTGGGTGGCAAAGTGCGACAGGTCCAAGGCGTGACGACTCCCACCGACTTGCGTCGGGGGCGTCCGGATTGTACCTGCCGGCTTCCCGTTGGGTTGAATGCGTGAAGGCTCCCACCGGCTCGCGTCGGGGGCGTTTTCCGGTACTGCCGGTGCAGATTTTTTTTGGGTGGATTACGTGACGACTCCCACCGACTTGCGTCGGGGGCGTCTGTTGAAAACTCGTCGACTGCATAGCACCTAAAAGCTCAAAAGCTCAAAGGCTGGACGATCTCATTGCCCGGTGGATGGTTCGATTTTGAAATCCACTTTACCCCAACCCTTAATCGCAATTCGGACCACCGGTTAGAAGTTCAATGAATGGTGATACATCGAGCAGGCTGACAATCCCGTCACCATTCAAATCGCCTTCCCGTTGGTAGTTGCCACTAACGATCAGGCCGACAAAAGGAGACACGTCCAGCAAACTGACCATGCCGTCCAGATTAACGTCGCCACGAAGGTATCGATCGTCGACTCGGACGCTGATCGAATTGGAGCCGTAGATCACATCAAAAACATAACCCGATGTGCATGACTGGTTCATGGATCGGTCAACGGTCGGGAACACGAGTGCTCCGCCCAGCGATGGAGTCGTCAAGAACTGATAGGTCGTTCCAACGGCAGCATCCAGGTCTTTACCCACAACCAGTTTCAGTGTTCCATCAATATCAAGTGGAAAACTGAAATCAAAGCTGCCACTTTGCGAAAATCCAACGCCATCCAAACTGATTGCCAAAACACCGCTTGCGTTCAATTCCACTGCCAGGTCAAGTACCATTGCCCCGGTTGGGGAATCAGCGAAAAGCGTTCCTTGGTTGACTAGATTCCAACTTCCGCTGAAAAATCCGTCGAGAAAGCCAGATCCACGAATCGTGTTATCGACATTGGTCAAAGTACTACCGTTTAATCCTCCGATGCCAGTCTCCAAACCGTTGAATTGAATTGTACCGCCACCGGCGAGCGTGACATTGGACTCAATCAGCAAACGTTGATCAGGCCCATTCAGATCATTGCCGCCGCCATCCTGCAAAAGAGTGATTTCGCCTTCGTTTGTTATCGTCCCAGCCAGCGAGGCCGTTCCCGTACTGCCATTGCCTACTGTAATATTGCCCAGAACTGTTATGTCTGCGAACGCGCCAACCATTCGCGCCGCACCCGAACCACCAATCGCTCCGCCAACAATTTCGGAATTTGATGCGAAGAGGAATCCATCAGCACCGATATCGATGAGGCCGCCGGTATTGTCGACTGAGACGCTAAAAATCTGTAGAGTTCCATCTTCCGCGATGATTGTTCCGCCATTGACCACTGCCAAACTGCCGGTAAAGACGCCGTCAATATAGCCGGATCCGCGAAGAGTGTTGTCGAGATTGGTCAACGTACCGCCTCCGGCGATACCAGTCTCCAAACCGTTGAATTGAATCGTTCCGCCGCCTGTGAGCGTAACGTTGGAATCGATAAGCAATCGTTGGTCCGGACCATTGAGACAATTACCGCCACTG
>JBGSXT010000254.1:0-2248 GCA_041751295.1 Mariniblastus sp. | reverse complement strand
CGTTTCGGAATGTCGATATCGAAATGGCGATCAACAATGGCAAGATGTTGGCCTACCTGGCTGCGCATGGCGAAGTTCTGTCGAGACAATATTCCGAGAACAGAGTCAGCGTTCATGTTCGCATTCCGCAAAAGTATCTCGGCCGGATCACAGATGAATCAGTGATTGTACGACCCCATGAAAATGGCAGGGCCTCAAATGAAGCCAATCATTTCGACGTGAGTGACCCGGAAAATAGCTGCTCCGTTAATCTGACGCTGGACAACCCGGCGTCGATCGATGACGTGGCCTGAATCATGTCCAGACGTCGTCTCCGCGACAACCGAATTTTATTAACCGGTGCTTCCAGTGGGCTTGGACGCAGCCTGGCCCGCCAGTTATCGGTGGCCGGTGCGCGATTGGTGATTACGGCTCGCCGAGCAGACCGGTTGGAAGCCCTGCAACGGGAAATGGATCGCGACGGATTTGTGTGTCACACGGTTGTCGGCGATCTGACCGTCGAGGACGTCAGGCTGGAATTGCTGGAGACTTGTCTGCAGAAACTGGGAGGTTTGGATTGTCTGATCAACAACGCCGGTATCGGAGCGATGGGACGATTTGACACGGCTTCCAACAACAGAATCCGGCAGATTTTTGAGCTCAATTTTTTTGCGATGGTAGACCTGATCCGTTTGTGCCTGCCCACGCTGAAACAGGGTAATGACCCATTGATCGTCAATATCGGCAGTGTCTTGGGCCATCGGGCTGCCCCGCTCAAGAGCGAATACAGCGCGAGTAAGTTCGCGATTCACGGTTTTTCCGATGCGCTACGGGCGGAACTGACAACGATTCCGCTAGGCGTGTTGCTGGTCAGTCCCGGCACGATCAACAGCCAGTTTTTCGATTCGGCGATTGAAGATACCACGGGAAAAAAATGGGTCCGAAATTCAGCGATGCAGCCCGAATACGTCGCACGAAAAATTATCGCCGCGATGGTCCGTCGCAAACATGAATTAATTCTGCCCACTTCCGGCAAAGCACTCGTTTGGCTCGATCGACTTTGCCCCACCCTCGCCAATCGAATCGTGGCCCGTTACGGCCAGTAAGGCGTGCGGTAGTTGCAGGTTTACTAGAGTAGCACAGTTGTCCCCAACTGTTTCGCAACAGTTGAGGACAACTGTGCCACTCTCGCACCGTGGCCGCCGCTGCCAGCGGCGTGTCCAGGTGCCTCGCAACAGTTGAGGACAACTGTTCTACTCTCGCAACAGTGGGGGACAACTGTTCTACTCTAGTGCCTTTTCAGGGTGGATACCGACAATTGAAAACAATGACTGAACCGATGGAAAACAGCGATGATGAATCGGGTGCCGATGGCGTCTTGGCATCGCGACGGCGCAAACTGAATCAAATCCGGGAACTTGGCTTCGACCCCTTTGGCCAGCGATTCGACGATCGGCAATGGATTTCGGAAATCCGTGGCCGACAAACCGAAATCAGGTTTGTCACGCAACAGGGCCAATCGATTGAATTGCCGTCGGAAACAGATGTTCCGCAATCCGAATTTCGCAATTGGAAATCGGAACAGGGTGCCGGTGAACTGGTCGGCCCAACGGTCCGGGCGGCAGGCCGAATCATGCTGCATCGGGATAAAGGAAAACTGGTGTTCATCGACATTCAGGATTGGACTGGAACGTTGCAGCTGTTTGTCGGCATGAATCAGGTTGGCGAACAGAACTGGGCGCTGATCGAGTGTCTCGATCTGGGCGACCTGATTGGTGTTGATGGCCAACTTCGAAAAACCAACACGGGCGAGCTGTCCATTTTTGCCGATCGGATTCATCTGCTCTGCAAAACACTCGATCCTCCTCCCGCCAAACATGTTGGGATGACGGATCCGGAATTGCGCCAGCGACTGCGATATGTCGATCTGGCCTACAACGAAGGATCGCGCGAGCGATTCATGAACCGCTCGAAAATTGTGCAATCGATTCGCGAAACCCTGTCTGGTGAAGGCTTCGTGGAAATCGAGGGTCCGACGTTGCATTCCATCGCGGGTGGTGCGGCCGCACGGCCATTCACGACCCACCACAACGCACTGGACCTGAATTTGTTCCTGAGAATCGCACTGGAGCTGCATCTCAAACGGTTGCTGGTGGGTGGGATGGAACGGGTCTTTGAATTGGGACGCGTCTACCGCAACGAAGGGCTCAGCCCCCGGCACAATCCTGAATTTACCATGTTGGAAGTCTATCAGGCTTTCGGCAACTAC
>JBGSXT010000253.1:0-1702 GCA_041751295.1 Mariniblastus sp. | reverse complement strand
ATTGGATGAAGTTGATGGGAATCATTTGCTGTTCAATGAAACCAACGAACGGCTAGCTGGATCGACGTCTTCGGCGAACACGTCGATCCCCGGAATCTTTGGACAGGCATTGGCCTTCACCGGAGACGACCCCGCCGATTTTCCGGCACCTAGCGGACTGGAACCTTGGCAACAATATGCGATTTCGTTTTGGCTGAAAGTTCCCGAAGGACTGACCGAAGCCGTGGTCCTACACCGCCAAAGTGGTACGGACTCGGGCCGTTTTGGGACCGAAGTTTCGCTGCAAAACGGAAAGCTGTTGTTCGCCAAAATCCGTTTCTGGCCTGGCAATGCCTTTGCCGTTCAGACGGTTCAAGCCATCGAAACGGACAAGTGGCTGCATATCGTCATTTGCAATGATGCCAGCGGCGACGCGAATGGTCTGAAACTCTTCGTTAATGGAACCAACGAAACGCGAATTGTGCGCAATTCTCTGACCAAAGATCCAGCCTCAGGTGGAACCGGTTTTTCCATCGGGCAACGATTCCGTTCACCTGGCTTAAAAGACGGAGCTATTGACGACATTCGCTTCTATGATCGTCCGCTTTCCCTTTTGCAAGCCAAGTTCATTGGCCAAAATTCCGGCAATCAATCTACCGGAACAAACCTCAAGCCAGTCCAGTGCAACGAGTTCACTGAATCCGATATCTTGCGACACTTTCTTTTGACGAGCGAGGATTACTCGGCACTGTTGAGTGTACGGTCCCAGCTGGTTCAAAAACTGCTGATCGCTCGAAATCCGGTTGTCGAAACGATGATCATGCAAGAGATGGCCGACATTCGACCGGCCCATGTCTTGAATCGAGGAGAGTACGACGCGCCGAAAACGCAACAGAATCTCGCCCACCGTGAAACACCCAGTGCGCTGCCGCCGATGCCCGCCGATCTGGCCCGCAACCGGCTGGGTTTGGCCCAGTGGCTGACATCAAAGGACCATCCTTTGACGGCTCGAGTGGCAGTCAATCGACACTGGCAGTTGTTTTTTCAGAACGGGCTTGTCGCAACTCCCGAAGATTTTGGCCTGCAGGGAAGTCCGCCCTCCCATCCGGAGCTGCTCGATTGGTTGGCGAGGGATTTTGTCGACCATGGTTGGGATGTAAAACGGCTTTGCAAACAGATCGTGTTGTCGGCGACCTACCGTCAATCGTCCCGTTGTAGTTCCGCGTTGCGTCAACGGGATCCGGACAACATCCTGTTGGCGCGCGGTCCGGCTGGCCGTTTGACCGCTGAGTCCATTCGCGACCTCGCCTTGATGGCCAGTGGATTGCTGGAAGAATCGTCGGGCGGACCTCCAGTCAGTCCCTACCAACCTGAGAATCTCTGGACGGAAGCCAACTCCATGTCACCCGGTTATCAACAAAGCACTGGCAAGAATTTGTATCAACGCAGTTTGTATTCAGTCCGGAAGCGGACTGCACCGCTGCCGAACATGTCGAACTTTGACGCGGCTGGCCGCGAAGTTTGTACCGTTCGCCGGGGCAGAACCAGCACGCCACTGCAGGCGCTGGTGTTGCTGAATGACGTTCAGTTCGTTGAGGCAGCGCGTATGCTTGCCGAGCGGGCGATGAACGCAGAACCAGGCGACGTGAATCGACAAATTCAATTCATGTTCAACCGACTCGCGGGAAGGAACGCAGACGACTCCGAACTGCGAGTGTTGGCA
>JBGSXT010000252.1:0-3682 GCA_041751295.1 Mariniblastus sp. | reverse complement strand
CGCCCGCAATGAAGCGGACAACATGTGCTACCAGATGGAAAAAACGATTGCGGAACATGCCGACAAACTGAAAGATTCGGATAAAGATCCGTTGGAAGCAGCTATCGCCAAAGTTCGCAAGGTTGCCGAAGGGGACGATGTGGACGCGATCAAGTCGGCCGTCAAGGAATTGGAACAGGCTTCGCATGCGTTGAGCAAAGTCATGTACGAAAGTGCAGCGGCGAAAAGTAAATCGACGTCCAGTGATGAACCCTCCGCCGAGCAGGAAACTGTTCCACCGGATGACGAGGCGATTGACGCGGAATTCGAAGTCAAAAATGACTAACTGGACAGCGGCACTTTCTTTGTAAAATGTCGCGAATACAAACACGACGCGCAAGTAAGTGAATTTGCCGCAAGTCATTCACTCGCTTGCGCATTGTGCTTGTATTGCCTGAAACGTGGCCATGTCCAATTAAATAAGCGTCGAGCTTGCGATATATTCGTCTGGGCCGATGCTTTTTTTGCGCCTTCGCGACAGAGAACTGGATTACCGCGCGCTCGTCTTTTCGCTGTGAATCATCCGGGAAAACCCCAGACCAATCAAAACCTGTTTGAGACAATATGAACACGGACCCGAACATGTCATTTCGATTTGACAAACTGACCACCAAGGCTCAGGAGGCCGTATCCAGCGCTCAAAGCATGGCCGTTAACTCCGGTCATGCGGAAGTCTCGCCTTTACATCTGTTGGCATCACTGCTGCAGGAACGAGACGGCGTCATTCGGCCGCTGCTCGAAAAGATGGGTGCTCCACTGTCACAGCTGACAACCATCGTTGAAAAGGAATTGTCCCGATTGCCATCAACGACTGGTGGCAGTAATCCGGGCCTGCACCGTGAACTGCAAGCCGTTTTTCAAAAGGCGACAGACGCTGCCCGCCAAATGCGGGACGAATTTATTTCGACCGAGCACTTGCTGATCGGATTGACGCAGGCGAATTCGGCTGCCAAACGAATTCTCGACATGAACGCTATCGATGAAAAATCGATTCTGCAAACCCTGAAATCCATTCGCGGCAGCCAGCGGGTGGTGGACCAGGATCCGGAAGGCAAATACCAGGCGTTGGAAAAATACTCCATCGATCTGGTGGAACGGGCGAAAAATGGCAAACTCGATCCGGTCATCGGACGGGACAAGGAAATTCGACGGGTGATTCAGGTCCTGTCGCGGAGAACCAAGAATAACCCGGTGCTGATCGGCCAACCAGGTGTGGGTAAAACCGCGATCGCGGAAGGCTTGGCGCTGCGCATTGTCCAAAACGATGTACCCCAATCGCTTCAGAACAAACGGGTTATGGCGCTCGATATGGGTGCTCTGATCGCAGGGGCAAAATTCCGGGGCGAGTTCGAAGACCGACTCAAGGCGGTGTTAAAAGAAGTCACGGATGCCGCCGGGCAGATCATTCTGTTCATCGACGAATTGCATACCGTCATCGGAGCGGGTGCCGCCGAAGGGGGGAGCGATGCGGCGAATCTACTTAAACCGGCGCTTGCCCGCGGTGAGCTGCATTGCATCGGAGCTACTACTCTGGACGAATATCGCAAGTACATCGAAAAAGACGCGGCACTCGAACGGCGATTCCAGCCGGTCTACGTCGATCAGCCATCCGTGGAAGACACCATTTCGATTCTGCGAGGACTGAAGAAGCGATACGAAACGCATCATGGCGTACAGATCAAAGATGATGCCCTTGTGGCGGCGGCCAAACTTTCCAACCGTTACATTACCGATCGATTCCTGCCGGACAAGGCGATTGACCTCGTCGATGAAGCGGCTTCAAAACTGGCGATGGAACGGGACAGCGTACCCCAGGAGATTGACGAGGTTCAAAGGCGGCTGATTCAACTGGAATTGGCTGCCCGCCAGTTGGCTGACGAAGAAGATCCGTCCGTTCAAAACCGTTTGCAGGATGTTCGATCCGAAATGGAAGCGGGCAAAAAAGAGTTGGCCGATCTGCGCGAACAATGGGAAGCAGAAAAGCTGGGCGGCACCGATGTTCAAAAGGTGCGCCAGCAACTGGAGGCTGTTGAACTGGAATTTGCCAAACTCGATGCGCACATCAAAGCTAAACAATCGAGCGGATACGGAGTCGAAGAAGCCGACTACCGACGACTATATGAATTGGATACACAGCGAAAGGCCCTGGAAAAACAGATCGAAATCGTCGACCGGGCCGAATCGCAACCGGTTGAAAGTGGCAAGAAGCGATTGCTCAGTGAATTCGTGACGGCGGAGGAGATTGCAGAAGTGGTCAGCGGCTGGACGGGCGTTCCCGTCTCACGCATGATGGAAACGGAAAAAGCGAAGCTGCTCGTGATGGAAGAACGGCTGCACCAGCGGGTGGTCGGACAAGACGAAGCGGTCACCGCCGTCAGCAACGCCGTCCGTCGCAGCCGCAGCGGACTACAGGATCCAAATCGCCCGATTGGCTCGTTCCTGTTCCTGGGTCCGACCGGAGTCGGAAAAACCGAACTCTGCAAAGCGCTCGCTGAGGTCATGTTTGATGACGAAAGTGCGATGGTCAGAAACGACATGAGCGAGTTCATGGAAAAACACAGTGTCAGCCGGTTGATCGGTGCGCCTCCAGGATACGTCGGATTCGAACAGGGGGGCAAGTTGACCGAAGCCATTCGCCGTCGGCCCTACAGCGTGATTTTGCTCGATGAATTCGAAAAAGCCCATGACGATGTTTACAACATCCTGTTGCAGATTCTCGACGATGGCCGATTGACGGACAATCATGGCCACACTGTCGATTTTTCGAATTCAATCATCGTCATGACCAGCAACGTGGGCAGCCAGATCATTCAGAAGATCACTGACGAAGGGGGGACGGCGGATGAAATCCGAGACGCGGTTGACGCCACCGTCAAAGCCAGATTTCTGCCGGAACTGTTGAACCGGATCGATGACCGGATTGTGTTCACTCCCTTGGGTCGAAACGAAATCAGAAAAATTGTCGACCTGCAAATCAATCAGCTGGCGGCTCGGCTGGCAGAACAGGATTTGAAACTGGAGGTGTCGGAATCCGCGCGCAACGCGATCGCCGCTCAGGGCTATGATCCCGTCTACGGTGCCCGCCCACTGAAGCGGGTGATTCAGGACCAATTATCGAATCCATTGGCCACCATGCTGTTGAAGTCCGAAGTCAAAGCCGACGACACCATCGCCATCGATTTCGAACGGAACGAATTCCAGATCGACCGGATACCAGTTTAGGCAAGCGGCAAGTATCAGTTAATCGCGAATTCGATCGCCCTCATTACGGGATCGGATTGGCAAGTCGTCCTGCGATACATTTGTCGGGAAAGTGGCGGTAACCCTGATTGCATGTTTCGCGTCGGGAATGTGACGATTGCACCCGCAGCTACATGCGGCCGACGCTTGGCGGTTGGGAATTCGGAGCTAAACGCTGACCCTTATCGTGACAAAGTTGGAATCCCGTTGGGACGTAGTTGAACCCTGTTAGGACAAAGCTGAACCATGTTGGGACTGGCTCTTGAACAGGATCGCCAGCCAAGTTGCCAAAATCAGGAATGGCATCGACATCATGAACAGAATGCTGAGGGCGAATCCCAGCGATGACTGATTTGCATGCAGTGAGTCTTTACACGTTGGGCAGCCAAAGGCAGTTTCGGGA
>JBGSXT010000251.1:0-2747 GCA_041751295.1 Mariniblastus sp. | reverse complement strand
GATCTCAAATCGGGCGAAAAAGTCCTTGTTCTATGTGATAAATCCGATGGGGATTTTAACGTATTCGGCGATTTGAGAATTACATCGACGGGCAGCCAGCGTGTCATCGTCATAACGGACGATTTACAGGTTGTCGGCAGGACAGACATTCGAAGCAAAAGCGGTAATGACGCCGTATTGTTGCTTGACTGCGATTTTGAGGATCGAGTTAGAATAAATACTGGAAACGGTAATGATGTGACAGGGACGGATGCGTTTTCGGATTTCTTTGACGAGTCGCAGTTTCAATTGGGAGGCGGCGATGACGTGGCAGTTTTCTTTAGCACGTTTTTTGCCTTGAAAGCTGACGTGCGACTGGGAAGTGGCGACGACGCCGCAGGATTTTGCGACGTTGTTTTCGAAGACGAGGTGGCTGTCAACGGGAATGGGGGCTTTGATTTCTTCGCAGAAAACAATACCGATTTCTTTGCCGAGTTAGTTCTCAAATCTATCGAAGAAGAACTTTTCGGATTCGATAATTTCGATCAAATATTCGATTTCGCCTTTGAGAACGACACGTTTCTAGAGGCAACTGACATCATTAATGATTTGAACCTCGGCTAATGTTTGTCGAAACGAGTCAAGTCGAGTCGAGTTTTTTCGACTCGACTTGGCATTTTAAGTGGGGATTTGAAATCCCGTAACTTCCGATGCGTGAAATGTTTTCTGCACCAGAAATCTTCATTGCGCCGGTTCCTGACCAGATCACAACCATTGGCCGGTCCTTCTCCCACCAAGCCGCCGTCCCTGCCAGATAGGGTGTCGATTGCATGCCCGCTCCAGCGATGCTTTCGATATTTCGGTACAGTTTTGGAATTTGTTCGCATAATGCAGCCTTTCAGTTAGCAAATCCGGTAGTTACCGTTTTTGCGCTTCGAAAACACGCTGCATTTTTAACCGCCGTAAAGTAATTTCACACGGGAAACTTCTGAATTTACTGTTAGTCGGGCTGACAGGATTTGAACCTGCGACCTTTTGACCCCCAGTCAAACGCGCTAGCCAAGCTGCGCTACAGCCCGATGAAGTCCACATTCTAGAAGTCAACGGCCTACATTACAACGGTGTTCGCGCTACGCGGTCTGTTTTCCCGATAGTTCAAAAAAATTCAGTCTGAAATATTCGGCCCGACTGCTGCGGCAATCTGGTGTCTGCGTTTCGTGTACAATCGCTCCGATCCTTTACCACGGTTGGAATTTGCCTGCCGGAATTCGATTTGAGAGTCCTCACCAGAGTCAGGATCACCAATCCGCTGGAAGCCAACAGGATGAATGGAGGAAGATGTTAAAGACGTTGCAACAGGAAGTTTTCACATTCAGCAAAAATGAATTGCGGAAAAGATTGAATTAAAAGGATTCATGCCAAGCCCATTTTCTGATCGACTGATCGATGCCGTCCGCAAGAAGCAAACACCTCTTGTTGTTGGGCTCGATCCCCGGTTGGATCGACTGCCATCGCAACTGCGAACCAGCAACAGTGGACGGGACCCGGCGACAGCTGCGGATGCGTTCGAGAAATTCTGTTGTGGAATCATCGACGTGGTCGAGTGTCAGGTTGCCGCGGTAAAGCCCCAAGCGGCTTTCTTTGAAATGCTTGGGCCCCCTGGCATGTCGGCCCTGTTCCGAGTCGTTCAACATGCACGTGCCAAAGGGCTGATCGTGATCATGGATGCCAAACGGGGAGACATTGGCTCGACGGCTGAAGCCTACGCACAGGCCTATCTGGGGGACGAAGACAACAGCGCCTGGGCCTGCGATTGCTTGACGGTCAATCCGTACCTCGGCGACGATAGTCTGCAACCGTTTGTTGATCGATGCCAACAGGTCGATTGCGGAATTTTTGTGCTTGTCAGAACCTCCAATCCGGGCGGAAGCATGATTCAGGAAACTGAAACCCGTGATGGGCCACTTTTTTACACAGTGGCAGACCACGTACAACAATTGTCCGCCCGGCTGCCCGGCAGGAATGGTTACGGGTCGATTGGAGCGGTAATCGGTGCCACCCATCCGGAGCAACTGTCGAATTTACGATCGCGGATGCCCAATACGATATTTCTGGTGCCCGGAATCGGTGCTCAAGGCGCCACAGCAAAAGATCTTGCCGGCGCGTTTGATAGCAACGGTTTGGGCGCGATCATCAACAGCTCGCGGGCAATCATTTTCGCCTGGGAACGGGACGAGTATTCAGGCTTGGCCGATGACTGGCAACGGGCTGTCGAAGCGGCAGCCGAGGATACGATTGCCGACATCGCCGCTGAAACATCGGCGGGCAAATTACTCCAATCCGAGTCGTAGGTTCTAGATCATTCCCGATTCAATGAATGCCATTCAATTCCTGGCAGTCGCAGGATTGCCGGATCGGTGGCGCGGTTGAGCTCATTCCCGGAAATTGTTCGCCACTTTCAATACAGTGGCTGCCCGTTGGAACTGATTTATCCAAAACGAGCGAGCGAATAATGGCTGGGGTCGACATGCGGTGATTCGCCTTCGATCAGTTCGCGCACGAGTCGACCTGTACCTGTCGCCATGCTAATTCCTTCCATGTTGTGGCCGGCTGCGATCCAGACATTCTTCATTTTTGGCGAACGATCAATAATCGGATTGCCATCCCAGGTCATGGGCCGCCAGCCAAACCACTCTTCCTCGATCGGCTGGCAATGCGGATCGTGCAAATACTGTTCTGCAGCATGCAGTAGCAGCCCCAGTCGTTTA
>JBGSXT010000250.1:0-2188 GCA_041751295.1 Mariniblastus sp. | reverse complement strand
ACTGACGGAGAATTATTCGGTCGCATTGCTGCCATGCCGCACGAGCCGTTCGACGTTGCGCTGTGGCCAATCACAACGTGATGCCTGTCAACCACCATTGGCCAATTGCAGTCATCGATCACCTCCCACCATGCCATTCTGACACTCACGCCAAAGCACCAGCCACATCAATCAACACGAACCCCCCCAAAAATTTCATCGTGCCAAACAGTATTGGGTCAGACCCACTTTTCGGCGACCAAGCTGATGAGCAAAATCAGGTTCTTTTGCCGCCGAAAACTGCGTCAGACCCCTACGGCGTGAAAGGTTAATGAAGAATATTGTTCGCCCGAAATCGTTTTCTTCATCGATTCAACGGTAACGCAGTTTAACCCGTGTTTTCTTCTGATTCGATTCATCGATCGCTACATCAACAAACAGCTCCAGAAATTCCTGGCCCTGACGTGTGACCTGTTGCATTCGATTGATTCGGGCAGCAAACTGCCGGGCAACGATTCGCTGATTCAGTTTGCGGACGACCTCTCGGGACAGCAGTCCCAGCTTGCCTTCATGCAAGTCAATATCCCACCAATGCCCGTTCACCTGAATTTCTTCCACTTGGCCGGTTCGAAAAACAGTGACCCGTCGGAATTTTCCGTCGAGTAACAGTCGGCGCGCGCGAACCACGCCGCAGGTGTCGAGCGGATTGAAGAGGACTTCCGCGCTTTCAACAACGACTTCGTGAACACTTTCGGGCCACGGCTGATCGAATTTCCAGACGCCTGCAGTCGAGCAATCGACGTGGTCCAGTCGCAGATCTTTGCGATAGTCGTAAGGTTCAACGTCGGGTACTTTTGACTCGACCAGCGCCTTGATTGCCTCTTTCAGCATTTCATCTTTGCTGGCGGCTGCCGCGTAGTTCTGCAGCTTCAGTCGACGACGGCAATTCGGGCAACTGAGCAACTGGCTCGTCGGAGGACGGGTGAATTTCAGCTTCGATTGACAACCGGGGCAGGAGTATTTCCGGCCGAGGTATTTGGAATCTTGATCGGACATCGTTCAGAAGTCTTGCAAGTGATCAGTTTGCCGCCCGCACGCCTCATGCACTCATTGCCGGTGGAAATTCCATCGTTCGAAACGCGCTGGCGTTCAAAATTGAAACTCTATTGTCTTCATCTTGAAAATACAATTCAACCCTGACTCAGGACAAACTGAAAAAACGGATGGAATTGGGGGTGAAAATGCGGATGGAATTGGCCGTTTAACAATTAGCCGGCAGGCGCTGGCGATTTGAAATTCCAAAACCGTCGCCTGCCAGCTAATCGTTAAACGAGTAAGCCGAACACCAAGCACTAGCATTCCCATGCTTCGTCGACCGGAATTTGTAGCGATTGGCAGGCATGGGACGGCCGAGTTTGGACACGGACGGCACAAATGGTAAGAAATTTCAAACTGCTCGAACGGGACATGGACCAGCAACGTATTGATGGTCTGTTAGATATTTCTTTACCGCACTCCATGACGGAGTTTTGTCGTGGGCGGAGCTGATCGCATTTGGAAGGGGATCAGTCGCCTGAACCGTCATTTGCCTGGGAGTGCTTCGGATGATCCGCGCTGTATCTTATTCGGTATGGATGTCAGTCCATTTTTCGATTGTATTGTTGTTATGTGGCGATTTGATCGGACAAAGCGTCCGATTTGATTGCCCGGCGATAGCACCGGCGACGATCGTCGATCAGCATTCTTTCGGTCGAGTCATTGAAGTGGTTATTCCCGTTTCGACTACCGTGTCCGAATCGAAACTGGTCCTGCAGGAAATCCGGTCGGAAGTCTACTGGAATCGTAACGCCTATCCGATCGTGAACTATGAACCAGTGACACTCCTGCAATCAGAATACGAGGGTCCGATTGCTGTCGAGAAAAATCGGGAAACCAACTACAAGTTGGGTGCGGATTTGTCCAGCAGTTATCTTGATTTCGTCACACCATCACTGAATGCCGGGGTTGGCTGGAAGAATGCGGAAACCAAACGCTTCAACGAGATTCCGCAACAGGAATGGTCCGTTGCCAGCGGGACCATCAAACGTGGCACGGGAGCGTACTTCCAGTTTAAACCGTCGCGAACAGGAACCCTGGAAGGAAGCCGCGATTTAACCGTCGCTTTTGACGTCCCCGAATCGTGGCGTGGGGGCGTGCTGCATGTCAGCTG
>JBGSXT010000249.1:0-1909 GCA_041751295.1 Mariniblastus sp. | reverse complement strand
GAAGTATGGACGCCCCTCGTCCGTTACTCCGGCGTCCAGAACACGAGCGATATTGGGGTGATCCATCAGCGCCAAGGCTTGTCGCTCATGTTCGAACCGGGCAAGTGCCTGTTCGCTGTCCATTCCTGTTCGGATGACCTTGAGCGCAACTCGGCGCCGAACCGGTTGGTCCTGTTCAGCCATGAAAACGACCCCCATGCCTCCCTCACCAAGTTTTTGGAGTAGCTTGTAGGGACCAATCGTTGTTCCAAGCAACGCGTTTGCGCTCCAGTCTCGTGTCTCGCGTTCCTGCGAGGTCCGCCTGTTTGGCCTGATCAGGAATTCCCCCATTTGGGAAACAGCCGACAGCAGCTGGTTGACCTGAGCCAACAAATCCCGATCACCTTGACAAGCTGCGGCGATGAACTCATCGCGTGCCGGACCGGGAGGAATTTCCAGGGCCTCCTGAAAGATTTCTTCGATGGGTTTTTGTCCGGAGTTCATCAGATGGCACATCAAAAAATGTTCACGGCATCATGCGTCAAGCAAGCAAAACCAATTTCTTTTCCGTGGGCGAATGCAATCAACCACCGACTGTACATGCGCCGAAAGAGACCCGTATTCATCATTTATTTTTTGGCGGTTACTCATCGTCCTTAAGTTCGCTAAACAGCCACGCCCGCGCAAAAGTCCAGTAGCGGTGTGCCGTGGCGGAAGAAATACCGGTCACCTCGGCTGCTTCTTCGTTGGTTAGCCCCACGAAGAACCGCAACTTGACAATGGCAGCTTGCTCGGGGAACTTTTGTTCAAAAACAACGAGGCTTTCGTCGAGGGCCAGGACTTGGCCGCTGGGAATTGGCGATTCGATTTCCGAACACAGCAAGTCGATGCGATTAGCGGACCCGCCTCGTTTCAACCGGCCCTTGCGTCGAGCATTATCCACGAGGATGCGCCTCATGGCTTCGGCGGCGGCGCCAAAAAAATGGCCGCGATTCGAGAACTTTGATTTTGTTGGTTCGGCAAAAAGGCGCAGGTAGGCTTCGTGGACCAGAGCGGTTGCCTGAAGAGTCTGCCCCGGTTGCTCATGGGCCAGTCGCTTTGCGGCAAGTTGTCTTAACTCGTCATAAACCAGCTGAAGCAACTTTTCGATTGCTGCCCGATCGCCTTCATCAATGGCACGTAATGCCTGAGTAATATCATTTTCCATAGCTGCCGGCTTTGTGTTCGTCAGGGCAGGCGTTCGCGGATTGGCTCATGCCGATCTCACATGGCCAGAATTTGATTGTAGGTCAATTGGCTCCAGGAAGAGTTGACCCTGACACAGCATTTTTTGATTTTATTGAAATGATGATGAAAATCGTATGAAATTGGCGCATGAGCTAATAGGAGCAAATTAAAGAGAGCATCGACTCGAAAATTTGAGTGCTCGATGATACTGGGACTGGAACCGCAATGAATTCAGACGTAACAACGTTTCAGTGCAGTAATCTCAGCCCTCATCCAAAAGCAGTCAAGATGCGCCGTTTCCAACGGCGTATTGCCTTCGAGGGGAAGGTTTTTTTACGGAAATTTCATCGCAACTAAAGTTCGTATTGGAGAAAACATGAAGCCTGTTCTAACAATCAATCGATACCTTGTGGTCACCCTCTGTACTGTTAGTCTGTTATTGATCAATTCCGACAAAGTTCACGCTGATTTGGTCGTATTGGATGTCGCGCGTTCGGCTCTGGCGGTGACCTCTCCTGGAGAGCAGTTCGCCGTTGAAAGCACTTCGCCGGGATTGTTCTCGGAAGTCTTGAATGCACATGGTGAAATCCCTCCGTTCCTCGGGCTCGATGCAAACGCAATTCAGATTTCGACCACGCCCGACGTGATTGGAAGTGCCATCTGCGGACAGGGCCAAACCGCGTATGTTCTTGACATCACGGCA
>JBGSXT010000248.1:0-1988 GCA_041751295.1 Mariniblastus sp. | reverse complement strand
CAGTGATCGAGTGCAGGGATTCTCTCGGGAGCTGGTTACTAGATTTCGGATCGATCACCTGTCGGATCATTCGATCGTCAGATACATCGATGGCCTGCATGCGTTAAGACGCAATGGCGTGGTGGCCGAACAATTCGTCAACGGCAGAAAAGCGGCCAAAAATGCCACTCCTGGTTAAATGTCCCAATGGATGCATGATTCGGATGCCTGTCAATCGAGCGGGCAGGGTCGTCCGCTGCCCACGATGCAAGACCGCCATGTGCGTCGCACCGGTTTTCCCATCCGAGCGGACTGTCGTAGATGAACAGAAATTTTCTGGTTCGACTGGCGAACCAGCTCCGTTTGTCGATCATGTTCGCGCCGGATCTGTGGCGGATTTCAAGACGGATCATTTGGCGGAAAGAGCCAGTCGGGCGCGTTCCGATCGGGTATTGATGTCCCGTTTTTTCGGATTGTTGCTGCTGGTGGTAGCGGGGATTAATGCGGCTCCGGCAATCTACAATTGGTATTTGTGGTCGATGGAATCACTGGCCGGTGATTTGCCACGCTGGACCTATTTGCAAATATTTGTTGCGGCACTGCATGTCATCTACGCGATATTTGTATTTCAAGTTGCCGATTGGTCAACTTTGAAAGCTGTTTCTGCAGTACTGCTGGTGGTCGCGGCGATCTTCGGTTTTGTTTCCGTCAGTTTGACCCTTGCCGGAGGAAACTCAGCGGTTGCGGCCTTTTTGGGACTGCCGACGGCGATGATGCGAAATGCGATGATCTGGTGTATTGCGATGTTGTTGTTGACGATTATTTCCAGTTATCTGAGTGGACGTGAAGCACTTAATTGGCAGCGCGTTGACAGGATTTTCGAGCACCTCGTTCTACAGAACCCGCCCGGTTAGGCAATGCCGAAAGACTTCAACTGGTTGGTACTTGTTCCGACGTCGATGGAGCGGGCCTACGTCGCGACAGATCACCTGCCAATGGCTCACGTCGAGATTTGTGGATTCGGACCCGTCATTGCTGCCGCGCGGACCGCTACATTGATCGAACGGCTGCGCCCTAAAAAGATTCTGCTGTGCGGTATCGCCGGCCGCCTGTCAAACGACTTGCAGATCGGCAAGGCATATCCATTCCAGCGTGTCATTTGTCACGGCCTTGGCGTCGGCCATGGACCGACCTTCAGAACAGCTGATGAAATCGGCTGGAGTCAATGGTACGGCTCGGATTTGCAAATCGGCACGGAATTGCCGCTGGACCTGGAAGACTTTCAACATGTTTCGCCAAGCGATCTGTTGGTAACAGCCTGTGCTGCGTCAGCGAATCAAGCCGATGCAATGAACATCAAACACCGGTACCCTGAAGCCTGCGCGGAAGACATGGAAGGGTTTTCAGTGGCTGCCGCCGCAGCCCTTGCCGGCCTGCCAATAACGATTGTCCGCGGCATTTCCAACGACGCCGGTGATCGCCATCATGAAACTTGGCAAATCGGCGAAGCGATGCGATCGGTCAATCGTTTAGTAATTGAAATCCTCGGGGTCGAACCATGAAAACTTTGATCCGTCTTGGCATTTCGACTTGTCCCAATGACACCTTCGCGTTCCACGCGATCCTGAATCAGAAGATTGATTTTGAGGGTCTGCATTTTGCCATCGAGTTGCTTGATATCGAGGAATTGAATTGTGGACTGTTTGCCGATCGGTTTGACGTGGCCAAAGGCAGTTTCAGCACGGCGATTCAGTTGTCTGACCGCTGGATTGTGCTGCCTTCCGGGTCTGCGCTCGGTTTTGGTGTCGGACCACTGCTGTTGGCGGCCAAACCGGATACCAAGCCAAGCGATCCCGGTCAGTCCACACTTTGCCCAGGCGAAAACACGACTGCCACACTGCTTTTCAAGATGTTTTATGGACAAACTCGAATAGAACACGTCCGATTTTGGGAAATCATGCCCGCCCTGCAAAAGCATCGTGCCCATTTTGGAGTCTGCATACACGAAG
>JBGSXT010000247.1:0-5156 GCA_041751295.1 Mariniblastus sp. | reverse complement strand
TCCAGAGCACGGGCCGACGCGGACAAAGAACTGCAAAAAACGATGCGGTTGTCGGAACAGGCAAGCGATCTCACCAACTGGCTGACTCGTGAACATGCCGGTCAGCTTCGACAGCTCAATGGGTCCATGCTTATCCGCCATAGCGTCAACGAACAGGTCCGGGAATTTCTTGATCGCTCGACTCCCTACATGCCGAAAAATGCGACATTTGTCCGGCGTTTTGGCAACGCCTATTATCGACTGGCCATGTCGTCGGGCGCCGAAAGCGAATCGAGTTTGGGTGAAACCAGCGCCGCCGTCGGACTGCTGGATCAGGCGATTGGGCTCTATGATCGGGCGTTGATCATCGATCCTGGCGACAAGATCACCAGGAATCTGAAAATTCAGGCGATGTTGGCCCTGGCAGAACAGCACCATGCGATGGCGCAGCTCGATCTCGCCGATGCGGCTTTCGATCAGGCTCGCCAGATATTTGACTCCATGCATGATGACAGTAGCAGCGATCGCCGATTGTTACGAATATTCCTGCTGGAGGCGCAGTATCAAAGGCTGCAGGCGAAACAGCAGCTGTCCGATTCGTTCCAGGTTTTGGACGAACTTGAATTGGCGATCGAAGGTGGACCGGAAGAACCACTGCAGGAAGAGGAGCGGCTCCACCAGACGATAAAACTTGCCAGGATGCGAAGCAGCGCGCTGCGGCAGGACGGCGAATACGAATCTGCAAAAATGGTACTGGAGAGTGCGATTCCGATTGCCGAACAATCGTATCGGGATAGTCCCAATAATCCGGTGGTGCTGGAACGTTATGCGGGCATACTTGCCAGCTTCGCTGATGTGCAATCCAGCCTGGGGAATCATGAATCGGAACTCAAACTGTTGCTGCAGGTTCTTGAACTGAGACAGAAATATGCTGACAACAATCCGGATGATGCGTTTTCCCAATTCAATCTTGCGTCGGCCATGTCACGCATTGAAGGGGCCTATCTCCAGCTTGGCAACCCGGTAAAACAGTTGGAGTTTGCAGCCAGAACTGTGGATCTGTATCGGGAATTGATCGGAAACCACGGCACACAGCCGGATTATCTACGGAACCAGGTCATTGCACTGAGTGCCTGGGGAGTTGCACTAAACAATAATGGGGAAGTCGAACATGCTTTGGCGGCCTACGACGAAGCAATGCCGATGGCTGAGACGCTGGTGGCACAAGGGCAGAGGCCGATTACCGACTTGGGCCTGATTGCTGAAATCCAACACAACAGGGGCCACCTGTACTACTGCCAATTAATGGAACAAACCGAAAAAGACCCCGGGAAAATTGGTGAACACGAATGTTTGCAGTCGGCAATCAAACACTACGATCAAGCGCTTGAAACGTTCAAAAGAATGGACGAAATTGGTGAACTCAATTTTCAACAACAGACCATGCGCGATAACGTGGCCAAAGTCAGGCAGCTGATTCTGCAGCTGGTCGCAGAAATGGACAACACGGAAACTCAGAAAACGGATCTGTAGGCTGCTAGCCAAAGTACGTTTTTGAAAGTACGTCCGGGTTGCCGAACTCATCGTTACCCAGATACAAAGTCTTGTTTCCGTACTCGTACTCAGTGAAACGGTACTCGTACTCGACCGGCCCAGACCTGGCGAGTACGAGTACGAGTAACGTCCTGCGGGCCGAGTACGAGCACGAAAACGCGTAAGTTCCGAAAAGTTGCCGATCAAAATGTGGATAACGACGAGGTTGCCGAACCGAACGTTGAAGCGGCTGACAGCCAGCAATTTCGGTCGACGTACCTTTCGGCAAAAGGTACGTACTGGATTTTTAAAACACGTTCTAACGGAAATGAACGCCTCCGGCTTGAGCGACTTTATCCAGCTTGGCGACGATTCTTTGGGCTTTCTCAATCCAGGTCAACAGGCCGTCGGGCTCATAGACCAGTTTCCCAATCACCGTTCCATCAGGATCAACAAACAGTGCCGTTGGAAATCCGTTCAAGTGCGGTCGATAGCGATTGAGCAGACTGTTGTTCTGGTTCGCTAAACTGGCTGGCAATTGATGCTTGCGGGGAAAGTCCACCAAGACTGGCACGACTCTCGATTCGGCCCACGACTCGAAATCCGGCTTGGCAAAAACTTCGCGGGTCAGTTTTTCCGTCCACGGGCACCAGTCACTGCCGGCGAACAACAGCATGATCGGGGCATTCTGCTCTTCAGACTGACGCATCGCGTCGGGCCAGGAAGTTGTCCAATTCGACGGGCCAACGTTCTCCTGGCTCTTAACGGCTGATGTTAGTAGTGCAACGATCACCATAGTGGCAAAGACAATGGCAAAGCGGAACGGTCTTGTTTCGGAATCGGCAATCAGCTGTGACAGTTTCATGAGTCTCTCTCCGGTGGCAAATTCTCGAAAGTTGCGATTTGCCAACTGGAAATTGCAACCGGGATGCCGACGGCGATCATGTTGATGTTTTGCATCGGGCAAACCGCGCAAGCGCTGCTTCTGAACCAGAGGTGACGTTAGAACTGGAATTTTGCGAACCCGCGCCGCGAAACCTTGAACCCGATCAGGTTGTATTGTGTCAACATGCTGTTGCCGCGCCGCAACGGACGTTTCAAAAAACATTGCCATTGTAGAACAATTGTCCCCAATCGTTCAGCACGCCAGAAGGCTGGACTGGCCTACAACGCCGAACAATTGAGGACAATTGTTCTACAATGCCAAACCGCGAACGGATACGTTTCAAAAAACATCTCAGAAGAATTTGGCTCCGAATTTCGGCGGTTCAATTCAATGGCAGAGACCGAAGGCAGTACTTCGCGTTCGGGAAAATTCGGATAGAATCTGGCTGCACTGTCCGGCCAGCATTTCCGGATGGCTGGAAACGAATATGAACACACGAAAAATTCTGGTTACTGCGGCGTTGCCCTACGCCAACGGTCCGATTCACCTGGGGCACCTGGTGGAATACATCCAGACGGATATTTGGGCCCGATTTCAGAAGCTGCGCGGACACGATTGCCGTTACTTTTGTGCCGATGACACGCACGGCACGGCGATCATGATTCGGGCTCGCAAAGAAGGGCGATCCGAGCAAGAAATCATTGCCCAGTCGAGTGCCGAGCACCAACGCGATTTTGCCGGATTTCACATCGGGTTTGACCATTACGGCAGCACACACAGCGACGCCAATCGCCACTTCTGCCACACGATTTGGCGCTCGATCCGGGAACAGGGGCTGGTCAAGGAGGCCGATGTTGAACAGCTGTACGATGTGGAACAGGGTACGTTCCTCGCGGATCGGTTTGTTCAGGGCACCTGTCCGAATTGCCACTCCGGCAACCAACCGGGCGATAATTGCAGCAAATGCGGAACAACCTACTCGCCTGCCGACCTGATCAATCCGGTCAGTACATTGTCAGGCACGACACCGGAAATTCGGCAGGCCAAACATCTGTTTATCGAACTGCAACAGCTTCGCGAGTTCCTGGTCGAATGGACACAGAACGGTAAACATCTGCAGCCGGAAGTTGCCAATTATCTGAAGGGACATTTTCTGGGTGATGAAAGTGATCCCAAAACGCTTCGTGACTGGGACATTTCCCGGCCCGCACCCTATTTCGGCTTCGAGATTCCGGACAGCCCGGGCAATTACTGGTACGTCTGGTTTGATGCGCCGATCGGATATCTGGCGGCGACCAAAGAATGGTGTGATCTCAACAGGGATCGTCTGGAAAATTGGTGGAACGACGATCGAACAGAGATTCACCATTTCCTCGGCAAGGACATCATCTATTTCCACGCGCTGTTCTGGCCAGGGATGTTAAAGGTGGCCAGATTCAATTTGCCAACGCATGTCCAGGTCCATGGGTTCCTGACGGTCAATGGCGAAAAGATGTCCAAGAGTACCGGCACGTTTATTAAAGCGGAAACGTTTCAAAAACATTTGGACCCGTCAGCGCTGCGTTATTTTTACGCTTCCAAGTTGAACAATCGACTGGATGACATCGATCTGAATTTTGAGGAGTTCAAGTCGAAGGTGGATGCCGATCTGGTCGGTAAAGTCATCAATCTGGCGTCGCGCAGCGCAAAATTTGTCAGCGACGTCGGGCAGTCAGCGGTCTACCCGGAGGATGGCGGACTGTTCGCAGCGGGAGTTATCGCTGGCCAGGAAATTGCGGCGGCCTATGAGGTCTGTGATTATAACAGGGCGATGCGGTTGATTCTGGAGCTGGCCGACCGGGCCAATCCGTTTGTAGAAAACGCCGAGCCGTGGAATCTGAAAAAAGACCCCGATCGGCAGTCGGAACTGCAGGATGTCTGCACAATTGCTTTGAATTTGTTTCGGCAAATTGTGATTTATCTCGCGCCGGTTTTGCCCGAGATTGCGGTGCAGGCTGGCAGCCTGCTCAACGATCCGATCGTCTCGTGGGATCAGGCCGGTCAGCCGTTGACCGGAACGCCGGTCGCCAAATTCAAACACATGATGAAACGAATTGAACAAAAGGATATTGATGCCATGATTGAAGAAACGAAGGACGAACAATCTGCCGACGCCGCCACAGCTGTTGCAACGGATTCATTCAACGATTCGTCGGAAGCGTTGAGTGCCGAACCACTGGCGGAAGAATGCACGATTGACGATTTCATGAACGTCGATCTGCGGGTGGCCCGAATCCTGAAGGCCGAACATGTGGAAGAGGCCCGCAAATTGTTGAAATTGACGTTGAGTCTAGGCGGCGAACACCGACGGCAGGTTTTTGCCGGTATCAAGGGTGCCTACGAGCCGGAACAATTGACGGGCCGGCTGGTCGTGATGGTGGCCAATCTGAAACCGCGGCAAATGAAATTCGGCCTGAGTGAAGGGATGGTCTGCGCGTCCGGCTCGGGCGGCAACGAAGTATTTCTGCTCAGCCCGGACGAAGGTGCGGTGCCCGGTCAGCGGGTGCACTGACAACCGATTGTCACAAAGGGTTGCACTCGCAGCGCTGTTGCGATATTCGCGTGGCGCGGCCAGTAGTGTACCGATCCCAGCTTCCACCGAAGTGAATTCATTGGACTCTACACAAATCGGCCGCGTTGCGTCGAAGAATGGCGAAGCCATAGCAGTTTAAAGCATGGGGTGAAGCTGAAGAACTCAGCGCAACCCCATGATACGGTT
>JBGSXT010000246.1:0-7674 GCA_041751295.1 Mariniblastus sp. | reverse complement strand
GTCAAATGCACGGCGAAGTTCTGGTCGATGCCGAAGGCTCGGTTGTCGGTCCCGCTCGGTTGTGGTGCGACAGCCGCAACGAAAATGAAGGGCGTGAATTGACCGATGCCTTGCAGGTCAAGATTCCGAAGCGCATGACCGCCGCCCGTTGGCTTTGGACAACGCGGAACCGGAGCGATCAAGCCGCTCGAGTAACTCACCTGACAACTCCGGCGGGTTGGATCAGCCATCGATTGACGGGCGCATGGAAGCTCGGCGTCGGCGAGGCGTCCGGCATGTTTCCGGTGAATCAGGATACACTGGATTACGATCAAGATCGGCTGGCAGCCTTTCAACACATCGTTGCGGATCGTGGGCTGGTTCCACTGGCGCGGTTGCTGCCCGAAGTGAAGCTTGCCGGTGGCGATGGCGGTACACTCAACTCTCAGGGAGCAAAGCTACTGGGAATCCGAGCGGGCATTCCAGTTGCGCCTGCCGAAGGAGATCAGCCGGCAGCGCTGGCGGGCTCGTTCATTGGTCGGGCCGGAATGGTTTCGGTCGGGTTTGGCACGTCGGTTTGCGCGAACTCCATTGGCGACCGCGCGTTTTCCGGAGTCAGTGATGGCGTGGATCACTTTTGTGGCCCCGATGGCAAGCCGATCAACATGGTGCTGCTGCGCAATGGGACGACATTCATGAACGCTATGGTGCGAATGTATTTGCCGGATGACCGTGAAGATTCCGAAGGCTTCAGTATTCTGATGCGAAAAGCAATTTCTGCCGCGCCGGATTGTGGTGGTGTATTGGCGATGCCGTTCATGGATGACGAGCCGGGACTGGGCATCGGTGCGGGCGGCCAGGCATCGCTGTACGGATTGAAGGCGTCCAACGCGAAGCCAGGAAATGTGATCAAGGCGGCACTGTTGGCAACCCTGTTTAACCTGAAGCTGGGAATGGACATTCTAGCTGCCCAAGGTTATCCACGTAGCGAGTTGATCTTGACGGGTGGACTGACCAAAACTCCGGAGCTGGGACAGACATTGGCGGACGTGATGGTCGCGCCGGTGACGTTGCCCCTTGCGTCGGAAATGGGATCGGCACTGGGAGCGATATTGCTGGCCAAGTATCGTTGGCAGGTGCTCGATGGTTCGGTTGAAACCTGGTCGAGTTTTCTTGATCGCCTCAAGCCGCGCGACTGCCATCGGTTCGAACCGGACGGGTCCAATGCGGAGGCCTTCTCAGCGGTTTTCAGGAATTACGTCAAGCTGTTGGATTCCGTTCGCAATCAGGATTGAATGGACCGGCGTCCAGCGATAATTACTGTTTGCCAAAAAACATCATGTGTTGCCACGGCAGGCCGTCAAAGTCTTTGACCAATTTGAAGCCGTTGGCAGTCAGCTCCCTGTTGATTTGCTCCTTGCTCATCTTGTGCAGCGGTTTGATTGGGACTTCGTCGTCTTCGGCCCGGAATTCGACGAGTACAATTGCACCGTCCGGCTTCAGGCTCCGTTTCATCGCGTCCAGCATCTGTTCCGGATGCGAGAATTCGTGATAGACATCGACGAGCAGGATCAAGTCGATTGAATTAGCGGGCAGGTGGGGGTTGTGGTATGAGCCGAGGATCGGGACCACGTTTTCAATTCCCTGTTCTTCCATCCGGTCGCGAAGCAATTCCAACATCTTCGGTTGCACATCGACGGCGAAGACCTGCCCGCCGGTGTTCAGCAATTCGGCCAGCTTGAGAGTGTGAAATCCATTGCCGCAACCCATATCGCAAACGCTCATCGATGGCCGCAGTCCCAGATTGGCCAACATCATACTGCATCGTTCTTCCCGTTCCCGCTCGTCCCGAATCAGCCACTGGGCACCTGCGTAGTGCATTGTCTGTGCGATTTCCCGGCCCATGTAGTGGGTCAGGGGTTTGGGGATTTTCGAAACTCCCGCTGTGTCTGCTGTTTCAGGCGGTGCGTCCGGCTGCTGTGGTGCTTCATCCTGCTGCGAATCCGCGACCTTCGTCGTTGATGACGGTGAGGCAGGTTCCTGCATCGTGAAACCGGGCGCGAACGTCAAGGCTGCCAGCAAACAGAGGATTGGATTCATGGTGATCGATCAGCTTGCGGAAATTGAAACACGCCAGCGCGAATGAAACATCCAGATCATCCCGACGAACAGCGCAACGTTGAGTGCGATCGTGAAAATCAGGTAGCCGCCAAAATGTTTCAGATCGGATAACGGATAACCAAAAACCTGCCCGGCACCGGATTCCCGTTTCCAAGGCGTGGCGGCCTCGGAGAAATCTTCCATGTACAGTGGAACATTGAATATGGCTGCGAATGGACTGGTGATCGTCGAATATTGTACGAATGGAGTTGACTTGGACTGCGGAAAATAGTTTGTCGCGAAAAAACTGGCGGCAATCGGAGCAAGGTACAAAGCCACAATGATCAAATAGGCGGACATCAAACTGGTGCCCGTCCGGTAAAACACGCTCGAGCAGAACAGGGCCAGGACCGCCGTGGTCAAACAGGTCAGGACAAACACAATCAGATACGCGGCCAGTGTGGGCAGATTCTCCCAATACGCGGGGACCATCACCAACGCCAACAGCATCGGCCATAACAGGAACGAACTGAGCACCGTCGAGACTCGCAATCCCGACAGCAGCTTGCCCCACAGGATTTGCCAGGGCGTTATCATGGTCGTCAGCAACAGGTCCAATGTTTGCCGTTCCCGTTCGCTTGTTACGCTGCCGGCGGTGAACACGGGTCCGATTAGAATATTGAACACGCAGACATACGCAATGTACCACGCGGCCAGCGAAGGATAGATATACAGAAAAATGGCCATGAACGGGATCGCCAGGATCATGCTGATCTGAATCGCCAGCCGCAACATCAAAGTCCCTTGCCCGAAAATCTCGCTCCGCATTTCCTTGTCGTAAACGGGATTCACTCCGTCAGCCATCAACGTTTCCCGTTTGGGCGGCGCGAACAGCCGGTCGGGAAACTGATCCCGTTGAATCACGAGTCCAATGGCTCCCGCTGCCTCCATATCGAGATCGACCACGTCGTTCCCTTCGCTGCCCACGTCCGGCGGATAAAGCAGTCGTGCGCTGGTCACATAGAAAAGCAGTATCGAAACGGCGGCAGCAATGCCAGGAATCACGGTCACTGCCAGATTGAATCGCGTTTCGCCGAAATCGCTCAACGATTGCCAAAACAGCACTCCCATAATCGCCAGCGGCAGAATCAGCAAATAGGAAACGACCAGTGACGCCGCCGTTCGCTGAAAAAAGCTGCTACATGCCACACTGATCATGCCAAACGTTACGACGCTGGCGATCAACACCAGGTAGGCGGCCAGGACTTCATAGAACGACACACCACCGAGCGGCAAACAGAGCATGACAATCGGCAGCGAAGCAAAAATCAGAATTGCCAGATGTGTCAATGCAGCAATCAGTTTTCCCATCACGATCGCTTCCGGTCGCAACGGGCTGGCCAGCAGCATCTCGTATGTTTTCCGTTCCTTCTCGCCGGTTACAGCTCCGGCGGCGAAACTGGGAGCCATCAGCGACGCGAGAATGTATTGGCCAAGAAAAAACAGATTGACTAGTTTCTGCGTTGATTGCGGATTCTCTGACAAATCCAGCCGGACGTTATCCGGCGGCCAGGCAAAATAGACGACTCCTGCCAACAGTACCTGGTACAACAGCAACAGCACAAACGCCCGTGGCATCCGCAGATTCACCAACAGCTCGCGTTGCAGGACAGGATTTTCGAGCAGATACATGTTTTGAATGCGGAATGTGGAATGCGGAATGCGGAATGTTCAGGCGAAATGTTAAAGATGAACAAAGCCTCAATATTCCCGAGGCGTGACTTTCGATTGGACGCGGGCGGGTAGACCTTGTATCCGTAGAAATCCTTCGGCATCGCTTTGATTGTATGCTTGGCCGCTCTCCATGGTGGCAATTTCTGCATCGTATAGACTGTTGGGGCTGGATCGGCGAGAGACTGAGACGTTGCCTTTATACAAATCGAGCGTCACACTGCCACTGACCGGTTTTTGCGCCTCGCGAATGAATGCGAACAGCGCATCCAGCTTCGGGCAAAACCAATAGCCGTAATAAACCATCTCGGCAACTTCGGGAGCGAGGCGGTCGCGCAGATGCATTAGATCGCGATCGAGTGTCAATTGTTCGACGTAACGGTGGGCGGCATACAGCACCGTCATTCCCGGCGCTTCGTACACGCCCCGGCTCTTCATCCCCACGAACCGGTTCTCTACGATATCAATGCGCCCGACTCCGTTTCGACCGGCGATCCGATTCAATTCCTGCACCACCGCCAGCGGCGATAACGAATGGCCGTTAACCGCCGTCGGTAAGCCCGCTTCGAATTCAATCGTGACGGATTCTTTGGCATCGGGGGCCTGGGCTGGGGAAACGGTCATGCCAAACTCGACCAATTCGACGCCACTGACATCGAGTTTCTCCAAGTCGCCGGCCTCGTAACTGATGTGCAGACAATTTTCATCGCTGCTGTACGGTTTGCTGGCTGTCGCCTTAACGGGAATGTTTTTCTGATGGCAATATTCAATTAATTCTTTCCGGCCTGGAAACGATTCTCGAAATCGACCGTCTCGCCAGGGAGCGATCAGTTTGATATTGGAGTCGAGTGCCTCGGCAGCCAGTTGAAAACGGCACTGGTCGTTCCCTTTGCCCGTCGCGCCGTGGGCGAATGAATCAGCACTGACCTCGCGAGCCACTTGCAGACAGACTTTTGCAATTAATGGACGGGCAATGGCGGTTCCCAACAGATACAGACCTTCGTATTTCGCCTGCCACTGTAGTATCGGAAAGGCAAAATCGCGGCACAGTTCTTCCTGAACATCGACAATCCGCGCCGAAGCGGCCCCGATGTTATGAGCCTTGTCCATGATCGCCTGGCGGTCTTCGCAGGGCTGGCCGAGATCGACGTAAACCGCGTGGACATCGTGCCCCCGATCCATCAGCCAGCCGAGGATTACCGAAGTATCCAAACCTCCCGAATACGCTAACACGCAACCTGGCATATTCTGTTTTCATCCTGAAGTCTGATTGATTGTTTCTTTTTCAATTCAAGTCTGAATGGCAAGATTGTAGTTCATTCGTTGGTTCGATAACATCGGATGGAGAATGGCAATCCAATTTTGCAAACCACAATAACAGTGATGATCAATCGAAACGAGTTCCAGGCCTCAGCCAAGCGATTCCGGGGCGGACGAATCAGTCTGAGCGAATTCACGGCTGCCGTCTTTGACCAGCCTGAGCCGCAGACGCCAGATCAATTGCCAGACGGAGAGTTGGCAGGCATTCGATTGCCCATCCGGGCCGTCGACGCGCACAAGGGAGATTGTGGAAGCGTGTTGCTGATTGGGGGATCGGACTCGATGCCGGGCGCGATTGCGCTCTCGGCGATGGCGGCGCTGCGAACCGGTTCCGGACTGGCTACCGTGATCACTCCGAAACCTGCCCAACAAACGGTCGCCGGTTTTTCACCCTGCCTGATGACGATTGGTGCAGCGTCTGATGCGGGAACGCTGGCCGCCAGTTGCCTTCCCGAGATTCTCGCAGCAAGCGCCAAGGCTGATGTGATCGCGATTGGACCCGGTATGGGCCGCACGGCAGACTGCCAGAAAATTGTTGCGGCCATTTACAAAGAAATGCCCCAACCGGTCGTCGTCGACGCAGACGCGATCAACAATCTGGCCGACTCGAAATTCGATCTCGCACAGCACGCTGGCCCGCGTGTGCTGACGCCCCATCCAATCGAATTTAGCCGAATCACCGGCAGCAAGACTGGCCGCCGCGCCGAAATGGAAGTACTCGCCTGCTCATTCGCCTGCGACAACGGAATCATTGTCGTGTTAAAAGGCGCGCACACACTCGTCACCGATGGCGATTTCCAATACCGCAACTCAACTGGCAATTCGGGGATGGCGACGGCGGGTTCCGGCGATGTGTTAACCGGCATTATCGCCTCGCTGATTGGGCAACAGTTAACCCCCCTGGCGGCTGCCCAAACCGGCTGTTATCTGCACGGACTCGCTGGCGATATTTGGTCGGTGCGCCAGGCTCCCGCCGCATTAATCGCCACAGATCTGATTCACTTGCTGTCGGCTGCCCTCGCGCAACTTGCTAAACAATTTGCGAAGGAATCAATTTGATTGTCCTTTGATTTCAACGCGCATGTTTTGAAGTTGCACTTTTCAAATTAATCGTGAAAATCAGAGCCGGGAGCATTGGCGACCGGTGAAGCGCCGCCATCGATTGATCGAATTTGCCGTGAAATCTGGCAATAACGCTTCCGGCTCTGTTCAATAGTGCGACTTCAAAACTCGCATGCGGTGCATTGTGATGGGGGCCATCGAGACTAGAATTAAGACAATTGTCGACCCCAACCCAGCCCTCACGTTGTTTCCTTCAAGGAGTATCACTGTCATGTTCCGCAACACATTTCTGTTCGTCATCGTCGCGACTTTCTTGATCTGGCCTGATTTCGCGATGGCACAGGCGATTGACTTGACCGTTGAACAATCACAGTCCAGTATCACGGTTGAAGTCCTCGGCAGCTCCGATACATCGTCGCTGACTGGTTTTGGATCGATCGAATTGGTTCCGGTAACTAAGCCGTTCTCAACGGCTCAAATATTGGAACTTGAATTGGTTATTGCAGACGGGTTCAATATCAGCTTTCTCGGTGGATTTGTTTCCGTATCTGCAGATCCAGGAACGACCTGCGTCACATTGGTCACGCCGGGAGCGGCCGGTTCGGTCAACAAGTCCAACCAGTTTGATCAATTGGCCAACGAAGCGGGGCTGTCAGGTGAGGTCGAAGTGTTCGATCCATTCAATTTGGCTGGTGGTTCGGGGACCATTCTTCTGGCGGATGCAGGTACGGCTTTTTTCGATATGCTCGGAGTGCAACTGAATGTGGAGTCGGGAATGCTGATGGTCGCAGCGTCAGTCGATTTCGAAGTGGATTTGGACGATACGATCAGCGTAGCGGTGAGCGGCAATATCGTGCTGACAGGCAAACTGCCAACGATTCTGGTCGGCGATGTCAATTGCGATGGCGTTATCGACTTGATGGATGTCGCTCCGTTCGTCGAACTGATTACCAGTGGCCAGTTTTCCGACAAAGCCGATATCAATGGAGATCTGGTAGTCGATCTGTCGGATGTTGCACCGTTCGTCTCCCTGCTGACCGGTGGTTAGTCGAATGCGAAATCGAAATTGAATACATCCGTCGAATACAAATATGACATCATTGTTGTCGGTGCCGGACATGCCGGGACCGAGGCCGCGGCTGCGGCGGCGCGGATGGGGGCGCGAGTCGCGTTGCTGACGACCAATCTGGATACTGTCGGCCAAATGAGTTGCAATCCGGCGATCGGAGGTGTTGCGAAGGGGCATATCGTACGCGAAATAGATGCGCTGGGCGGCCTGATGGGTCGCGCGATTGATGCGACGGGAATCCAGTTTCGGATGCTTAACATGCGGAAGGGGCCGGCGATGCACAGCCCCCGCGCCCAAGCTGACAAAAAGGCCTATCAGAACTGGGTCAAGGGGGCCATCGAGCAGCAGGAGAATCTCGATC
The DNA here is from genome assembly GCA_041751295.1 of Mariniblastus sp. Taxonomy (GTDB): domain Bacteria; phylum Planctomycetota; class Planctomycetia; order Pirellulales; family Pirellulaceae; genus Mariniblastus. The sequence goes on along the minus strand of JBGSXT010000246.1, from coordinate 52 downwards.
TTCGCCAGGAGATCGTCGAAGATTTGATTGTTGATGCGCCAGGTCAAAAAAT
>JBGSXT010000245.1:0-4107 GCA_041751295.1 Mariniblastus sp. | reverse complement strand
TGTCACGCAGGAGGAGTTCGAGAAAGCGCTTGAAGATGCCAATGAACTGATTCAGCAACAGCCTGACAATCCGATGGGACTGGGATTACGCAGTCTGATTTACCGTTCATTGCGGAAGCTCGATGAAGCCATTAAAGATGTCGAAGCGTTGCTGGCCAAGGATCGCGGGAATCTCGATTATAAATTCGATCTGGCGATTTTGCTGAATGCCAACGAAGAACCCAGCCGCGCCATTCCGTATTTCAATGAAATCCTGCAAAGCGTTCCAGAGATCATTCAGACCGATATTCTCCGTAGTCGGGCCGATGCATACCTCTCTCTCGGAAAGCATCAACAGGCTCTGGAGGATTACGAACGGGCATTGGAACTGTTTGCGGAAACGAAAGAAACAGAGGAAAGCAGTGAACTGTCCGAGCGGGACATAGAAGTTAAGAGTGGACTCCTCAATAATCTTGCGTGGGTGCTTTCGACCAGTCCCAAAGATGAACTTCGAGACGGAGAGCGGGCGATCAAACTGGCAATCGAAGCCAGTGAGTTGACGGATTACAAAGCCGCTTTTATTCTCAGCACGCTGGCTTCCGGATACGCCGAAACGGGCGATTTTGAAACCGCCCGAAAATGGGCCGCAAAAGCCGTTGAGTTTGCCGAAAGCGACGAACAACGCGTCGGTTTGCAGGACGAACTCGACAGCTACAACAAAGACGAACCGTGGCGGGAACTCGAAAACGTCGAGGAAGAAAAGGAGAAGAAAGCAGCTGAAAACGGTGCTGCTCCGAATGCATCCGGTGACAAAGATGGTGTTACGCCTGAAAAATTACCACCCGCTGACGAATCAGACAGTGACGAAAAATTGGATAGCGGCGAATTACCGGAAAACGAATCTGACAGCGGCGATGAATCTGAGCAGAGCGACGACGATGGCTAGTCGTTCCACATCAACCTGCATCAGCAATGGATCGAATCCAGACTCGGCGGTGCAAAGAAATGGGCGGCAAAATTGCCGCCCAGCTGAGTCCTGCTTGCCCCCAAGCAGGACTCTTGTGCAATGGATTCGGTTATTTTCGGATACCGGGTATCGCAATTATCTACGAAGCGCGACTGGTTCGAGGTGGGGATTGATGAGCCAAGTGACTTTATTGCCGTTTTCGTCGACCTCTGACGGTTCCGTTTCAAGTTCGTCAGATACCGGAGCGACTTCATTCTGGAAGAATGGATTGATGACAGTCAGAGGCTGCGCTACCGTCAATTCCACGGGAACGATTCCGGCTGGTGCGGCATACGGACTGATGCCGTAAGGCCGTTTGACGATTCCACTGTAATAAACTGGTGGAAAAGTCGCAAAATACGGAGGCTGTTCTCGTGGTGTGAGAAATCCGCCGCAAAATCCGTATGAATTTCTGAATCCGGCTCCGAATTGATAGCCGTCATTATAGATTTGTGCGTCGACAGTTGTTGAACAGGTTGCCATCGTTCCAACTACGATTGCGAGAGTAAACAGGATGCGCATGGAAAAGCCTTTCATCGAATTACATTTGTGGGAACTGTATTGGCATTTCGCTGCAACACGCGTGGCAGTCGACGCCGATTGACTTCAATTCAGATTAAACAGAGGAACTCTGGTTACAAGCCTTGACTTGCCTGAAAGTGGCTAACAGTTCAGACTTGGAGCATGAATCCTGCAGAATTGACAGAATTGTTGAAATCGGAATGCCACCGGCTGGGATTTCAATTGGCCGGGGCATGTCCGGCGGTGCAGCCCGTCGGCTTTCGCCGTTTCGAGAACTGGCTAGATGCTGGATACAATGGCGAAATGGACTACTTGGCGAATCGAAAGGACGCTTACCGTCATCCTGAAAACGTTCTTGACGGTACCATCAGTGTCCTCATGCTGGGACTGAACTATCAGACTGCGGAACCCGTGTTTCCAGCCATTGGCCAAGGGCGGGTTTCGCGATATGCCTGGAGCGATGTCGATTACCACAACGTCATTCACGCAAAAGTTGAAGAACTTGTCAGGTTCTGTGAAAGCCAGTCATCGGAAATAAATGCGCGCGGCGTTGTTGATACCGCTCCATTGCTGGAACGGGAGTTCGGTCAGCTGGCGGGTATCGGCTGGCAGGCAAAAAACACGATGTTGATCAATCGCGGAATTGGCAGTTGGTTCTTTCTGGCAGCATTGTTGTTGAACGTGCAGCTCGATTACGATGTTCCCTACCATTCCAACCATTGCGGAACATGCACGGCATGTATCGACGCCTGCCCCACGGAGGCCTTTGTGGAGCCTCACGTTTTGGACGCGAACCGCTGCATCAGTTATCTGACGATCGAACACCGCAGTCCGATTCCGCTTGAGTTGCGCGCAGGAATGGGTTCCTGGATTTTTGGATGCGACATTTGTCAGGACGTTTGTCCCTGGAACAACAAGGCGGAACGGGCGGGCGGTGATTTGTTTGCGCCGGCCCCGGATCGGAATCCGATTGACCTGATCGAGCTATTTTTTTTGAATGATGATCAGTTTCGGCTGATGTTCAAAAAAACGCCTCTTTGGCGCCCCAAACGGAGAGGGATTGTTCGTAACGCGGCAATTGCCCTTGGAAATTGTCCCACGAACGCCAATATTGGCGCTCTGACAACAGGACTCAATGATGACGAAGAGCTGATTCGAGGTGCATCGGCATGGGCACTTGGAAATCATGCGATCGAATTGGCCTCGCCGATATTGAGAAATCGGTTGTCAGTTGAGTCAGTTCGCGCGGTAATTGACGAGATCGATTGGGCATTGAAACAGCTGGCAGATACAAATTCGAATAGAAGCTTCAGGAGTTAACGTATGCAACAATGGCACAGAAATAAATTGAAACAGAATCAATGAATCGACGTTATTTTTGCTTGCGGGGATTCATGAAATCCGGAACGAACTGGCTGGGTGGCCTGCTGTCCAGTCATCCCGATGTCGGCTGTGTCGGCGAGTTTCATTGGCAGGACGCGGTTGCCAACCTTGAAAAAAACTTTCGCGTTTTGTCGGTTTACCGGGATTTCGAACGGCTGGATCTTAAACAGACCGCCCGCAACCGTTTTGAGGATATGGTACGCGCCTGCTTGGACCGGTCCGTACCGGACAAACGGGTGATTGGAGAACGCACGCCTCATACGCTTCAACCACTTGTGCTTCGCGACGCTCCTCATATATCAATCATCCGTGACGGTCGAGACGTCCTCGTCAGCCGTGCCTTCCATCTGTTCAATTACCCGGAGGTACACCGGCTGTTTACTCGGATTCCTTCGATGGCCAAAGATTTCGAAGAATTCAAGAAAAATCCGTGGTACTTTCGTGATCATCCGGAGTTGCTATTGCGACACGAGGCAATGGTCAAAGAATCCGTTCGCTGGTGGTCTGAGCACCTGCAACAGGACCGCACGACGATGCAGGACCAGCCGTTTCTGAATGTCAGGTTTGTCAAATACGAAGATTTGCATGCCGATACCGAACGTAAACGGAAGGAGCTGTTTGAGTTCCTCGGCGTGGACGCATCTCGCGCCAGTCCGATCGCCAATGAATTGCAGCCAGGATTCACCGACGAGCGGCCTGACAGGTTTTTTCGCAAAGGAAAAATCGGCGACTGGAAAAACTACTTCACAGATCAAACCCGCCAGTGGTTCAAACAGATTGGCGGCGAAGAATTGATGTTCCAGGGCTACGAACCATCCAATGACTGGTAGTAGTGGCAGAAATTCAGCGTGGGTTTGAATCGATTGTGGCCATCGCGTTCGAGTAACGCCAACAGCCTTCTCTGTTGGTCAACGGCGGTGACCATTTTTTCTGTGGCTCCGATGACCAATGAATCTGCTGCAAACAGCGAACCATTTCGGAGTTCGCCGATTTGCCTGTCGTTCAGACAGACGGATTCGAGGTCACCCAAGATGTCAATCGGATTAATGATGAAGACCGCCAGTTTCTCCGGAACAATATCGGCCGGCATGAGCGAATCGGCAAGATTGAATGGGCCGATGCGCGTACGGACAAGGCTGGTCATGACCGCTGCCGATCCCAAACGCCGGCCCAGGTCGCGACCAATGGCTCGAATATAAGTGCCACCGCCACATTCG
>JBGSXT010000244.1:0-2289 GCA_041751295.1 Mariniblastus sp. | reverse complement strand
GCCATGTTTGCGAAATACTGGGAGGCGGGCCAGGTCAAGACCCGTCTTGGTCGGGTGATCGGCAACGAATCGGCGTGCGAAGTTCATTTGATGTTTTTGCAACATCTCGTCAACCGATTTAACGCTTGCGGCGATCGACGGACACTGGTTTACAGCCCAGCCGATGCCGAAAGTTCATTCAGAAAATTCCTGCCAGCCACATGGAATATGCAGCCCCAAGCCGACGGCAATCTGGGTTCCCGAATGAAGTCGTTTTTTCAGACTGCTGCCGATATTCCAAACAGCAGGACCATTCTAATTGGTTCCGACACACCGGATATTCCCGTTTCATTCGCCAGCCGAGTCGTCGAAATGTTGGATGATGTCCCGGTGGTTGTCGGACCAAGTTCGGACGGCGGCTACTATTTGATTGCGATGAGAGGTTTTTATGAAGTCTTCGAGGACATTCCCTGGAGTACCGATCAGGTCCTGTTGTCAACGTTTTCCAGGCTTGATCAACTTGGAATCCCGTTTCAATTATTGCCGGAGCTGACGGATGTCGATGAAATCGCCGACTTGAAACGGCTGATAAGCAAATTGGAAGCGGCAGATCGGGACCTGCTCGACGATGAACTTTACCTGCGATTGAAACAACTGGAACTGACCCATGATTGATCGGTGTGAGGTTGCGGTCGTAGGGGGTGGAGTGATTGGATTGTCACTTGCCTGGGAATTGGCTCAACGCGGGTTTCGCGTGGCGGTCGTCGACATCAATCGATTAGGCCGTAAAGCATCATGGTCAGGTGCCGGAATTCTGGCTCCAGCAAATCATCGGACCATGACGCATCCGCTCGACCAATTGATGGGGCTGGGGAGTGAATTGCATGAGATGTGGGCGGAGTTATTGCTGGAACAGACTGGGATCGAAAACGGCTTCCGGAAGTGTGGAGGCATTTATCTCGCCAGGACTGCGGGCGAACGGGCAGCCTTGAATGGATTGAAGCTGCATTGGCAACAGCACGGAATCGCATGCGAGGAGATTGAAAGCCTAAGGGAATTGGACGCATTGGATATTGGAGTTTGGAACGCGTCGACTGCCGCGGTTTTTGTTCCCTGCGAGGCCCAGATTTGCAATCCCGCGCATCTCGAAGCGCTGGTACGTGCCTGCCGACAACAGGGCGTCCGATTGATCGAGGAATGTCAATCCTGTCAGCTGGTGAACTCGAGTGGATGCGAGGCAGCACTGTTTCTCGATGGCGAATTGTTTGATTGCGGAATGGTTTGCCTGTGCGCCGGAGCCTGGTCGTCGGAGCTGCTGGGACAATTGCAAGTCCAACTTCCTGTCGTTCCGGTTCGCGGGCAAATGCTGCTGTATAAGTTGCCCTTACAGCAGTTCGAACCGATCATCAACGAGGGCTCACGCTATATCGTTCCCAGATCCGACGGCCATGTTCTGGTCGGTTCGACGCTGGAGGAAGTCGGCTTCGACGAATCGACAACGGCAGATAAATTGGACGGATTGAAACGATTTTCCTGCGGCATTATCCCCGCGCTCCGCGAAAACATTTTGGTGCGTTCGTGGGCCGGACTGCGGCCTGCATCGCATGACGGATTTCCGTTTATTGGCCGTGTCCCCGGATTTGAGAATGCGTTTGTCGCCACAGGACATTTCAAGAGCGGTTTGCAAATGTCGACTGCCACGGCGGTGATCCTGGCGGACGAAATTCAGGGCCGACCACCACTATTGGATTTGAATCCTTTCGCGCCAGATCGGCTGGACGCCAAACGGGAATTCGCGATGCCTACTTGAGGGGCACGATTCCTTTTTAAACGTACGGCCATTATGAATCGTCGCGGCCCATAGTTTTTTCAATTTCCGCAATCGTGCCGTCCAATTCGGCCTGCTCGAACCACTGGTGAACAGATGTCGGAATCTCGGGGGGCAAAACTTTAAATTCCCGCAATCGCGTCCGGTCCAAACCGGCGGCGTACAGCCGCAGATTACGAATGGCCGTCCGCGTCAAACAGTCGTCGAACGGCTGACCGGCCATCAATCGAAAATATTTTTCGTTGGGTGATGTCACCACCGATCCGACATTGATAATCTCGTCGCCGGGCACAATTTCCCGCCACGTGTAATGGGGCAATTCCATCGCTAACTTGCTGACCGAAACGATTCGTTCGGGCGTTAAGGATTCCAGGCGATCGAAGCTTTCCATGACAAAATATGTTTTTTGATATTCACTGATCAGGTAATCCGTGGTTGCCAGCCGGAGCAGATCCCGGTCATCGGCTGGGTTGATCAGAACG
>JBGSXT010000243.1:0-2062 GCA_041751295.1 Mariniblastus sp. | reverse complement strand
GTTACGATGGTCATGTCCGAGTTCTCGATACGACTTCCGGTCAGGTCGTTGATGATTGGGTTGCCCACGAATCAAGCTGCAACACACTTGCCCTCAGCCCCGATGGCTCGCGGCTGTTGACCTGTTCGTGGGACGAGTCAGCTAAGGTTTGGAATGTGTTGGACCATTCGCTGCTGCACACACTTGAGGCCAAAGCCGGGATTTACGACTGTGCCATTTCTCCAGATACATCGACGGCTGCCCTTTGCGTCAAAAACGTACTGCAAATTTGGGACATCGAAAAAGGGGAACAGCTGGGCCGCTGTGAAGGACATCAACAGAATTTGAATGAAGTGCAGTTCTCACCGGATGGAACAACGATTGCCACTGCCGCAGCTTCCGAACCGATTCGACTATGGAATGCAGACACGCTGAAGTCTATCGCGATACTTGGCGATGAAACCAATCCGGCTACAACGATGGCCTTTCCACATGACGGTAAATCCATCGCCACTGTCGGAAATGGCAAAGTATTTTTCTGGAACATTGATAACGGCAAATTGCGGCAGGAAATTCCTTTTGGCGGAAGTTCAGCCAGTTGTTTGGCATTTGCACCAGATGACCATCGGTTGGCTGTCGCCGCCGAAGCGATCTACATCGTGGATCGGGAACAGGGTGTTTCGTTGCTGCGTTTTCAGCCGAATGATGACACGATCTACTTTTTGGCATTCAGTCCCGACGGGTCACGGCTGGCGAGCTGTACCGCCAACGGTTCAGTGGCAATCAGCGAAACCACTTCGCTCAAGCAACGGTTATCCCTATCCAACAACAAGGATCATGAACATGCAGATCGAATACAAATCGGATTACCCGGTCAATGACGCCGCTTGTCGTATAGGAACAGGTCGTTCGCTCAAGGAATGGTTCGAGGCCCTGGACGCCAAAGGAGAATCCCAGAAACGGCGCGACTCGGTCAATTGGCTGAACGGCGAAATGAAGCAGAAAGACGGCTGGTGGTCCACGACCGTGTGGGTCGAATATGAACGTGCGAGGAACATAGTCAACCGGAAAGACGGATTGATCGAGGGCTACAACATTTGTGTCACGAAGACAATCAACGCACTTTTGGATGATGTCTACTCGGCGTTTGTCGAACCCGCCCAATTTGGGAATTGGTTTGGATCAAAAAACAATTCGATCGTTGAAGAGGGCAAATCATTCCAGGACATTGACGGCAATTCGGGTCAGTATCTGAGGGTCCGGGCGAATAAGGATCTGCGGTTTTCCTGGATGGGCAGTAACTCCGATGCGCCGACCCAGGTCGACGTCGCTTTTGCCGACAAAGGAAAAGGCAAAACCGGAGTCACCTTGACTCACAATCGAATCCAGTCACGGGCCGAGGCTGATGGATTGCGAGCTGCCTGGGGACTGGCCTTCGATCGCCTGAAATCACAATTGGAAATTCAAGAATGAGTGGCGGCCACGAACCGGATGGTCTCGATCGGTCAATACACTGACATTTGCCGATGATTGTGATGAATTGCGACAAATCCGACTAACTACTTGCCTGGCCGCTGAAATAGAATCCTAACGCCTTGCACAACTCGGCCGGCAACTCGGGTCGCTCACTGCGGGGCAGCAGAAATGTTGACAACTGGTACAAATCGGTGAAGACCCGATTTTTTCGAGTCGTCTGTTCCAGATAGTCGTGACCCGACGAGCCGCCGGTTCCAATCTTGGTTCCCAGCATTCTTTGTACCATGATCGCGTGCCGCTGCCGCCAGCTGGTAAACATCCCGTCAATATCGACCAACAAAGTCAGATACCGGAACGGCGCGGTCAGCATCGGTTCATCCCGATACAAATTAATAAACAGCGCGGCAAGAAATCCCTGATGCGAAAAACGAAACTCTCCAGCCTCCCGCAACTCATTGTATTGTTTTTCATCCAGGATCGATTGAAACAATCGGCGTGTATTGGCAACCTCTCCCAATTGAAAACCGATTTCACGCTCTGAAAGTGTCGAGTTCGTCTTGATGATGTCTTCGTCGGAGGCCAGCATTTTTTCTACGGCCTGCTGGTA
>JBGSXT010000242.1:0-10997 GCA_041751295.1 Mariniblastus sp. | reverse complement strand
ACGTGTTGCTGGCGGAGGTTGGATCCAGATTGCCACAGCAGCGATTACCGGTCCGGGCCGCAACGGACGTTTTGTTTCGTTTTGTTTCATGGACGGAAAAATCATGAACAGCCAATTCATCCCCAGTGGGGATTCCCAGTTTTCTGTGTGGGACCAGACATTGCTGAATGTCGTTTCAGCCCAACCCAACAAGTACGGTTTGACAGCGGAAATCATCACCGCATTGACAACCGGCGTGAGTACCTGGGAAACCAATTTCCAAAGTTCGGTTCAGCAACGGGATGCGGCCCGCGCTGCCGTGGTGGCTAAAGACACCGAACGGAAAGCGTTAGTGGAATTCATCCGCAGCGTCGCGCGGCAGATTCAAGCTGACCCGAACGTCAGCGACAGTTCGAAGATGCAGGCTGGATTGCCAGTCCATTCTTCGTCGCGGACACCTGCTCCAATTCCGACGACGTCACCGGTGGTCACGATCGAACCGACGCAGGTGCAAGAGCACACAATCCGGTTGATGGACGATCAAAACCCTCACCGCCGCAGCCGCCCGCGCGGTGTGATGAGCTGCGAAGTGATCGGGTTCGTCGGCAACAGTCATCCGGCCGAAGGGGATTTCAAACCGATCGGATTGACAACTCGGATGCACAAGGTCGTCAGTTTCCCAGCGACCGAAGTCGGCAAAACTGCCTGGTACCGATTCCGTTGGATCAACACCCGCGGCATCGAAGGACCCTGGAGCACAACCTACACAGCCACCATCACCGGATAATTTTGGGGTCGTGCCCCCAACGCGGACGGGTGAGGGAGTGAGACAATCACTCCCTCACTCTTTTTTAGGGAATGGTTGCGGATTTACTCACCGCCGTTTTTTGAAGTTGCACAAATGCAAGCCCGATGCGCCAACGAGTAAACAATTTACGGGAATTGGACGCATATTCGCTGCCGCGTCTGCTTTGCTTATATCGCGACGTTATTTTTTGGCTTTTTTTGGTTTCTTCTTCACGGATTTGGCGTTTTTCTTCGTCGACTTGACGGCCACAGTCTTTTTCGATTCGCTGCCAAATGCTTTGGACCAGTTTTGAGCGTATTGCGATGAAGAACCGGATCTGAGAATGGTCATTGTGTTTTACCTTTTGTATTGGTTGAATTCCAAATATTGAAAAAAATGTTTCAGAGTCCGCGACGTGGCTGAATCGTTGGCATGCGTCGCGTGAAAGTCGTGTGCGAATGCGTCGCGAAAATGTGGACTGCATTATACGCTTCGCTGCGGTTTTGAAAAAGTAATTATTGTGACAACATTTTCTTGTAACGGAAACGGCGAGGCTCGTCCTCTTTCAAACCGAGTCGTTCACGCCGCTGGTGTTCGTAAGTCTGATAATTCCCTTCGCACCAGTGCACATATCCGTCCCCTTCGAAGGACAGGATATGGGTCGCGATCCGATCGAGGAACCAGCGGTCGTGGCTGGTCACAACGACGCAGCCTGCGTAACTCAGGATCGCTTCCTCCAGTGCCCTCAGAGTATCGATGTCCAAGTCGTTGGTCGGTTCATCGAGCAATAGAACATTCGATCCCCGTTTGAGCAGCTTGGCCAGATGAACCCGATTCCGCTCGCCGCCGGAAAGATCGCCCACCTTCTTCTGTTGGTCGGGCCCGCGAAAATTGAACCGGGAAACATAAGCCCGTGCATCGACCTTGCGTTTGCCCAATTCGATCGTTTCGTGCCCACCGGAAATCTCTTCGAACACGGTGTGATTGGCCTGCAACGAATCGCGGGACTGGTCGACATAACCCAGTTCCACCGTGGCCCCAATCCGCAGCAGGCCTGAATCGGGCGTTTCCTGGCCGGTGATCATGCGGAACAGGGTCGTCTTGCCGGCGCCGTTGGGACCGATGATCCCGACGATGCCACCGGGAGGCAGATTGAAACTCATGTCCTCCATCAGCACATTTTCGCCATAGGCCTTGTTCACTCCTACCGCTTCAATGACCAGATCGCCAAGATTCGGACCGGGCGGAATTTGAATCTCCAATTCCTGATCCTGCTCGCGGCTTTGCTGGGCGGCCAATTGTTCGTAAGAACTGATGCGGGCCTTGCTCTTCGCCTGTCGCGCCCGCGGAGCCATCCGAATCCACTCGAGTTCCCGCTGCAGCGTCTTCTGTCTTTTGTCCGACTGTTTCTCTTCGATGGCCAGCCGGGCCTGTTTCTGTTCCAGCCACGCCGAATAGTTCCCTTCAAAGGGAAAGCCCTGCGCCCGATCCAGTTCCAGTATCCAACCGGCCACGTTGTCCAAAAAGTATCGATCGTGGGTAACCGCAACGATGGTGCCGTGATACTGCTGCAGCGTCCGTTCGAGCCAATGGACGGAATCGGCATCGAGGTGGTTGGTCGGTTCGTCGAGCAGCAGCAAATCAGGCTTTTCCAACAGCAGTTTGCACAATGCAACCCGCCGTTTCTCACCACCCGACAGCGTCGATACATCGGCTTCCTTGTCAGGCAGATTCATCACGTCAAAGGCGATCTCGATTTCCCGGTCCAGTTCCCACGTATTGCTGGCATCGATTTGGTCCTGAACACGGGCCATTTCGTCATAGACTTTTTGCATGGCAGCGTCGTCCAACGGCTCGCCGCATTTGGCGCTCAGTTCGTTATAACGATCGATCAACGCCCGGCGGGGGGCAACCGCGGTCATCACGTTGTCCCACACATTCTTTGTCGGATCGAGCTGAGGCTCCTGCGACAGGTAACCGCAGGTGAACCCGTCGGTCAGTCGCGCCTCGCCATCAAATTCTTTTTCGACACCCGCCATGATCCTCAGCACAGTGCTTTTTCCCGACCCGTTGCGTCCCAACACACCAATTTTTGCGCCTGGATAGAACGACAGCCAAAGCTCATTCAAAATCGTCTTGGTGCCATACTTTTTCGTAAGTCTGGCCATCGTGAAAATGTATTGTCTGCTCATATTGATTTCAGCGCTGGTGTCGCCAATGGGTTAAGCATTGTGGAACCAGACAAATATCGACATTCAATGCCGATCCGCAAGTCGACTTGGTTCGAATTGTGAATTGGCCAAAGATCAGTTGATGAAATGTTCGGCTGAGAGGCAATGTTTACGGAATCGGAGTTGGGTTGGATGTGCACGATGTTAATTTAGTGGGTTAATCACTGCTTCCACCGAAATAAAATCGGTGGGGAGCACCGTGCTCGCTATTTGACATCCCTCCGCGATTCGCTCCGCCCGCTCACTGCCGAATTCATTTCGGTGGAAGCATTGATCTGTGAACTAACCGCCTGACGCGCGACTCGACCGGTTACTGCCCGCGCCGTTTATTGGCCGCTTCTCGAACCTGCTCCAATCGCGATTTTGGTTTCGCGGGTTCCGCTGCGGGTGTGGCTGGCGTTGTCGCGGCGGCATCAGCAATCACGGCTACCGGAGCCGGTGGATTGATTTGCAGTTCGCCTCGCGCCGCCGTCGAAACAATCGGTTCCCCGTTCTGCGTGATGGTCACCTGGCAGAATAGCCCTTTGTGGATGCCGATCGGACTCTTGTCGCTGGTCGTTACATTGAAAATCAGTTCAGGCGTATCTTTGGTGAACTTGAGCGATGGAATTTCGATGAAGGGGGGGATGCCCAACAACTCGGCAGTCGCTTCTCCCTCAAATGGCTGGCGATGAATGAGTTTGCAATAGATCGTTGTTGCTTCCCCCTGCGCACAGGAGCTACGGTTCATTTCAACGGTGACGTACGGTTCGGAAATTTCGAGTTCCGACAAAGAGCTGGCTGCCCAAACCGGGCCTTCAACATCCGCGTTTCCGATCGCGTATATCGGCCACTTACCCAATTGAGCATCAGCGTTGGCGTTGATGGCGTAATAAGCTTCCGTCGCGCCTTGCTCGATGACCAACTGCGGATTGGTTCCCGTTCCTGGCGGTCGAAAAGGAAATTCAACGATGATCGGTGCCACAAAACCTTCGTCGCGGGTCGCGACAATTTTCAGATTCATGCTGCCGTCACGAACGAGCGGCACTGACGGCCGAACCAGGTCGATCTTATAGGGCAACGCTTTCGTAACAGCGCATGCCAGCCGGTTAACAGTGAAGGTGTGGTAGAGCGAATTATTGGGTTCTCCCAGGGCAAAGTCGGCTAACAGCGCAAATCCACCAACAATATTCGTTGCCGGATCCGTGTGCTTCGCTTTCAAGTCCATCAAATTTCCAGTAATCGGGGCGTCGCTGGCCGCACTGAAGACCACTGGCACCAGATTCAAATTGGCAACCATCGGACGGGTTTGCATCGTAATCCCATCCGGTAATCCTTCCGCGATCAGCTCCAATTCACCGCCAAAATTGGCACGCTCGGCACTGATCAGCGTCGCGAACCGGTTTCCCTGTGGGACACAGATCTGTTGCCGCAATTGCGAATACCGGTCGATTCGCGGGATGGAAATGGCCAGTGATGGCTCGACTCGCGTGATTTCAATCCGATAGACGAAATCCTGTTGGCCACGCGACAGGTGGTCGCGAACGCGAATAAAAAAATCGCCCGTCTCCGGCGCGCTGAAGCGGATGTAACAATCGGGTCGGCGGGCATCATCGTCGCCAACGATGTGTTGGCCGGCGGCATTAAAGATATTGATTACCGGATCCAAACCGGACCGAATGCGGCGCGAGTAACACTCGACGTCAAAAGCTTCGCCCTGTTGTGCCGAAAAGCGGAAGCAGTCGTGATCGCCCGGTTGGCCAATGATGCCGTTGAACGCAGTCGGCAACGGTTGCGGTTGTGCCACCTGATTGAAATCACCGTTGGGTTCCAATTCCAAATGGTTAAGCAGCTCGGACACTCGAAAGGGCATCAGCGAGGGAGTAATCCTGTCTCCGACTTCAATCGTAAAACCGGAATACGAGCCCGTTGGCGCCGAAAGTGAAATGGCTTTACTAATCGGTCCGCCAGGATCGCCGATTAACTGCACACTGATTTCCTGTTTGGGGGGTCCGCCTGCGGGATAAACAGCTGTCGGGCGGGCAAAATCTCCTACATGCAGCCGATACCGGCAATCGCCGTTTCCACCGTAGGATGCTTCACGCACCAGCACGTAATAGTCACCGTCGTCCGGAATCGTCAGCGAGATGACTCCGTCCTGGCGGTGAAGAAACGAATCGTCAGAAACTGCAATTTCGAAGTTCTGGTCGTCGAGGACGGCAATGAAGGGATCAAAATAGTATCCCAACCGCATCGCTTCAATTTCAACGGAGAGTCGTTGGCCCTTCGCTCCGACAACTTTGTATATGTCTATATCTTCGTTCGTGATCACGCCATTCAAAGTAACGTTCAGTTCGACAGCTTGAGGCTGATCGAGTGAATTGTTAGGTTCCACTTCGGTAACCTCCGGTAACGGACCGACGTAGAACGAGCGAAAATCGGAAATACCCCGAGCGGTTCGAACCTGAGCAACGTGTTCACCAAGTCGGCAGTTTTCGGAAACCGATATTTTCACGTCCAGATTATTGGCATCGACTGGAATCAATTCCAGAATATCGATTCCCGGCTCGTAAAGAAAAACTTCTTCCGCTTCCGAGAGTCGTTCACCCGTGAATCGGAGCAGATGTTCTTGACCCCGTTGTATTCCACGAGGCAGAATCAGATTAAGGCGGGGCGTTGAGCCCGTCGCGGCAGTTGCTTCGACAACCGGTAAGAGCACCGCGCAAATCAGAAAAAACAACTTGAATCGTTTCATGGATTGCTGCTTTGAATTTTCCGCTGACACCTCAAACCGATGTGGCTAACAGTTCCTTGCGTACCTGCCCGCCGTCGACGATCTCGATCGGCCGGTCGCCGGGTGCCATCAATTCCTTTTCGGCGACGATTCCCATGCATTGGTAGATCGTGGTTGCCCAATCTTCGACCGTCAATGGATTATCTTCCGGTTCGCTGGCCGTTGAGTCCGAGCTGCCATAGACCAGGCCGCGCTTGATGCCACCGCCGGCTAGCAGGGTGCTGAATACTTTTGGCCAGTGATCCCGACCAGCCGTCGGATTGATTTTTGGAGTTCGCCCAAACTCGCTGCAAACGCACACTAACGTTGAATCGAGCAGGCCTCGCGAATCGAGATCCTGGATCAGCGCGGAAAATCCCTGATCGAACGCCGGAACCTGGCCACTCATGTTCCCTTGAATATTGTCGTGATGGTCCCAGCCACCGTAAGTCAAAGTAACGAAACGGACTCCCGCTTCCACCAACCGACGTGCCAGCAGCATCCTCGCGCCGGCCTGATTGCGACCGTATCGGTCGCGCATTTGGGGTTCTTCCTGCTCAATATTAAACGCTTCCCGCGCCGCTTTGGAACTGATCAGGTTATAAGCCCGTTCGTAAAACGAATCCACCGCAGCGATCGAATCGGATTTCTCTCGTTGTTCGAAATGATGGTTGACAACATCAAGCAGTTTTCGACGCTTTTGAAACCTGTCTAAGTCAACGCCGCTGGGCAATTCGAGATCGAGTACGCGAAATCCCTGTTGGGCCGGATCGGCACCGATCGAGAATCCGGCAAACGATGAACTAAGGTAACCTGTCCCGGCAAATGAATTTGGCTGGTTGGGAATCAACACATACGGAGGCAGATTGTTTCGCGGCCCGAATTCGTGCGCCACCACGCTTCCCATACTGGGGTATTGCAGCGCCGGACTCGGGCGATAACCGGTAAACATATTGTGAGTGCCACGTTCGTGCGCCGCTTCACCATGCGTCATACTTCGAATCACGGTCAGCTTGTCAGCAATTTGCGCCGTCTTTTCAAAAAGCTGGCCAAATCGTAAACCGGCCACGTTGGTTTGGATGCTGCCCAGCGGTCCACGATATTCCAGCGGAGCATAAGGTTTCGGGTCAAACGATTCCTGCTGCGCCATTCCACCTGGCAGAAAAATAAAAATAACGCTCTTCGCCGTCCCCTCACTGCTTTCAAAATGTTTCTGATCCGCTATTGCCGTACGGATACGGAAAAAATTCGTCAAACTTAATCCACAGGCTGCGCCCACCGTCAAAAGGTTGCGGCGACTGAATCGATGGTCCGAGCATTTCATAATGTGAATACTTCCCAATGGTCGAGCGGCAGGAAATCAACGTATTTCATTACTGGAAAGGCTAACAGTTGCGGTCAAATTAGTCAATTATCCCGAAAGAATTGCGGGAAATAACGCGCAACATGCGACCAAAATCCGCGTTGGTGCGTAGAAAGTTGGCGACTGAAGGCAGCATTTTCCTGCCAGCGCAATAAATATTCAGAATTCTTCGCATCGTTTTACAACGGCAACTTTTGCGTGTTAGAATAATCGCAACGCTTCAGCCTATCCGGCAATCAGAACATCCACCTTGGAGACACAGCGACCGGATAGGCTGGTTTTTTTTGCGCTCTCGCAAACGAAGGGGAATTTTCCCGTCATGTTTTCCTACACGGTTCGTTGCACGTTTCTTAATCCAGTGGTTGCCGACAAGTGGCTAGAGTGGCTGGCAGAAAAACACATTGCCGATGTTCTGAAAGCCGGTGCCTCATCGGCGGAGATATTCCAACTGGATGGCGGGTCGGTATACGAGATTCGCTATAGGTTTGAATCACGTTCACTTTTTGAAGATTACGAACGGAGCCATGCGCCGCGATTGCGAGCAGAAGGTCTTGAGCGGTTTCCACTCGAATTGGGCCTGGAATATTCACGCACCCACGGCCAATCGCTGGCTCGATTCAACATGTTAAGCAATAACGATTGAGTCGTTGTAATCGATCGTTGGGTCGTTGCGGCCACGTGGAAGCAGAACGATTAAGCTGACTTGGCCTGAAATCAGACGTCGCCCAACTTTGACGAACATCCGATTCCGATATTGAACAGGTAACCAGATAAATCCTGCTGGAAGATGCAAATGGTCCGTTGGAAAAACAGAGCCTATTTATCCCTTGCCCTGACGATCTGTTTCCCGATTGGCAGCCCGGCGCAACAATCGAATCAAGGAGGCTCGGAATCGCGTGTTGCGTTTCCGGCTCGACTGCAGGTCAACAAGAACCTGTTGCCTTCGAAAACAGGCAATTCCTATTGGCAGACCGGGACCAGAAATGCTCCAGCTAAATTGCAACCCAAATCACGGAATGGGAATGCTAGCATGTCTTCAAAGCTGATCCGCCCAATCCGGCTGGCAAAAGAATTGCCCCCTGCCGGAACGGGTGCTCCTCGCCAACAGGACGACTTGTCAATCGGCAAGGCTGCTGAAAAATCGGCGATCGATGATTTGATGGCGGATGAGGATCGAGAACTGAGTCGTCAAACGCTACGTGATTGGCCCCGTCAAACGATTGGAGAAATCCCGATTGATCCACGTGATCTGAGTTCGGAAGTTCCCGAGGATCGGTCTGCCCCGTTGATCGACCGGTTCGCGCGTCATTGGAGCCAGTTTGAGTCGACGGAAAAAATCTATCAGTGGGAAGCCCCGAATATCTATTACCGACCGCTGTATTTTGAAGATGTTGCACTTGAACGCTACGGACAAACGCCCGACGATCACTGGCAAACCGCCATTTCCGCAGCACACTTTTTTTCGTCAGCATGTCTGCTGCCGTTGCACATGGGATACGATCCGATTCGCAGCTGCGATTATCCGTTGGGTTATTGCCGGCCTGGCAACTGCACCAACCGTATCTGGCAACGTCAGTTTTGGGGTCTGCATCATTCGCATCGTTAAGCGAAGGGCAAGATTGTAGGGCGAATTGCCAATTCGTCCGATGCAACGAAGGGGCGAATTAGCAATTTGCCCTACAGATATATTTCCATCTGCCGTTTGGCTTAGCAAACGACGTTCGGGACGTTTAGCATTTCGCCCAACCAGAAAACTGACTCGTGTAGCGCCCCTTAAATTCGTTTGGACGACAGCGCATGTGCACTGGGCACTTTCAGATTCCAGGCCAGGCCGCAGTACTTCATCACTTTGATAACCTGCCAACTGAAATCAAACTGCCACCATCGCAACCCATGACGGGCCGATGACGGAAACGCATGATGGTTGTTATGCCAACCTTCACCCCAGGCAAAAAGGCCACAGAAGGCGTTGTTCGTCGAGTGATCATTCGATTTGAAATCGCGTCGCCCAAACACATGGCAGATGGAATTGATCGACCAGGTGATGTGATGAGTCAGAAAAACCCGCACCAATCCGCCCCACAGGAAACCGAGGAAGGCTCCAAAAATTGAGCCTTCGATGAAGTACCCCAAGGCAGTTGGAATCGCCAGGCTCAAAAGAACCAGCAGCCCATAATGGTCGTTCAATCGCACCAGCAATCGGTCCTTGATCAAATCCGGAATCCACTTTTCGTAATTCGGTTTCGACCAATAACCGGTAAACAGCCAGCCGACCTGCCCGTGCCACAGACCCTTCAGCATCCCCCAAAAGCTGTGGCCATGCAGATTGGGTGAATGCGGATCACCATGACGATCGCTATGGCTGTGGTGACGGCGATGGACAGCACACCACGTCAAAGGAGCACCTTCGATGCTCATCGTACCGATCGCCATCCAGAGAGCACGAACCCATTTATAGGTTTCAAATGATTTGTGAGTACAAAGTCGATGAAACCCGATTGTGATTCCCAAGCTGGTCACGCACCATCCAATCAGCATCATGGCGATGTATTCCCAACTCGCAAGTCCAACTTGCGATAACATCACGGCCGCAATCATGACTCCAATAAACGGAAATACCACCGCCATCAACATCATGATTTTTTGTTCTCGGCTGGCCAGCGGTTCAACAACTTCCGAATCATCGGGCTCAAGTTTCGAATAATGTGGACCTTGGACGACATCTTCTATATTCGTGGTGGTTGTGGGCGGATCCTGTAACAGCTGTTCCAGATTCATTCGTGGTTCCTATAGGGTGTAGTTCAAGCCGAGAAAAATTTGTCGCTTGCTAATCAAGTTGAGAACGAATCTCAATATTGAAAGTCAAGTTATAAACGGATGCCGAATTCTTGGGAACGCGATCCTGACGGAATTTCAAAAAAACATCCAGGCTTTTTCGAATCGCGATTGCCACTTTAGTTTGGAGGTTTTTTTGGCAAAATCAGCAAATGTCCCGTTAACAGCGGCCAAAGACCCAAAAATGGCCAAGCTTGCGCCGCTGCAATTAAAGGCAAATAAAAGGTTAGCAATCTTGAGGCAATTTTCGCGGATACGGAATGTTTTCGCGAGGGGGGAGTTTCAAACCGGTCTCTTGGGACCATGCCGTACGGTCGTCTGCCGTCGCATAAAACCGCAGCCACGTTTCTTCTTCGATGACCGGGTCAATACATTGCCAACGAATAGATGCGCGGGGCGAATTTAACCGTTTTTCCTCAACTGGCAGAATATCCCGGGCGATCAGGCAATAGAGTTGCCGATCGGAAAGATGCCCTGTCATTTCAAGTGTGATGTCTTTTTCGAACAGACGCCCGATGACCTGATACAGTTGTTGCCTCAATTCGTTTTCGCCCAGTAGATGGTGCCGGGGCATCACGAGTTCAGGTTCGAACCAGTGGCTGATGGGCAGTACCGGCGCCCGTTCCCAGGCCAACATGCTGGCCAAATAGTCGTTCTCGTGATCGGTCGACATGCCGTTCAAATCGACGACGTAGAGCGACTCGTCCAGGAAGGGTTCAATTTCGTCACGCAACAGGGCGTTTTTCATCAACAATTCAAACTCGGACATCGGCACTGAACCTGAATGCGGACCACACGGAATCGTTTCATGCGACTCGAAAACCATTTCTCGAAGAAACGCGATGTCAAAATGTATCCGGGTCAAGGCAGGCCACAAGCAAAAACTGTAATTTTCGATCTAAAAAACGTGGTTGTTTTCTGGTCACCAGTCATATTTGATTCTGTCCGCAATGTTTAACATCACCAGATCGAATCAACTGGAAGAGTCGCATGCAAGTGCCAGCATCAACCGGTTTTCTGTTCTCGATTCATGCAACCGAATTTTGCCCG